>NZ_LNUO01000099.1:0-9758 GCF_001462175.1 Psychrobacter sp. ENNN9_III | reverse complement strand
CCTCATAGCACCTACTTAATAATGCAAACCATTAGGTTAAAAAACTGAAGTTTGTTATGATAAAATCTCGCGACATGGCTAAAAAAAACTGAAGTTTGTTATGATAAAATCTCGCGACATGGCTATTTTGCAGTCAGTATTTAAGTTTTCATTAGTTAAATTGATTGAGTTTAGAGGGTAGTTACAAGGTCATGATGATAAAAAATGCCATGCTAAAAGCCGTCTTACTCATCACCACTATGAGCTGGATACCAGCCAGTATTGCGGTGCCAATCACCACTACCGCGCTTGGTCATAATAGCCCGACTAAGTATATTGACGCGCCATACATGCCTTATGCCAATCCAAATGCGCCGACAGGGGGGACATTGTCGCTTGATGCGCGTGGTACCTTTAATGCAGCCAATAAATGGATGACCACGGGTGTAGCAATGATTGGTACTGACTATTTATATGATACTTTGATGACAGGCTCACTAAATGAAGCCTTTACCATGTATCCGCAGCTGGCAAGTAAGGTGACCTACGACCCTGAGGATACCAGCTGGATTATCTATCATATCAATCCAGCCGCGCGCTTTTGGGATGGGTCACCTGTCACCAGTCACGATGTCAAAGCCACTTATGATGCGATACTGAATAAAGGGCCGATGTATATCCGCAGTTATTTGGGCGATATTAAACATATTGAAATTATTGATAAGCAACGAGTGAAGTTTGTCTTTGCTTCTGATGACAATAAAGAGATTCTATTAACAGTCGGGCAGTTTCCGATTTTTGCCAAGTCTTCTATTGATGTTGATTTTGAAAAAATTAGCTTAACGCCATTGATGGGTAGTGGACCTTATAAGCTTGGACGCGTCGATGCCGGACGTTCAGTCAGCTATGTACGTGATCCCAATTATTGGGGGCGTGATTTGATGGTCAATCGCGGTCGTTATAACTTTGATATGATTAAGTTTGTGTATTATCAAAGTGATGAAATTGCTTTTGAGGGTTTCAAATCTGGTCAATATCGCTTTCGCCCGGAAAACAAAGCTTCTAATTGGGCAACCGGTTACAACTTCCCAGCAGTAAAAGCAGGCCTTATTCACAAAGAAAGCATCAGCAGTCAGAATCCCGTACCGATGCAGGCACTGGTTATGAATATGCGCCGACCACTTTTTCAAGATATTCGCGTGCGTCAAGCATTAACCGCAGCTTATGACTTTGAATGGATGAATAAGACATTATTTCATGGGCAGTATGAACGCTTGCAAAGCTTCTTTCATGGCTCAGAGCTTGCCGCTACTGGTACGCCATCTACTGCTGAGGTGCAGGTGCTAGCGCCTTTATTACCTAAGCTTGAACCAATTCAACGTAGAGCGGTATTAGCAGAGTGGCAACTGCCCACCAGTGATGGTAGCGGCTTTAATCGTGAAGCGTTATTAAAGGCGCGTAAGCTTTTGCTCGATGCTGGGTTTTATTATGACGATATGAAGTTATATCAGCCTGATGGCAAGCTTGCTCAAATTGAGATTTTGATGACAGGCGAGACCATGGGGCGTGTTTTATTGCCTTATATTCGTAATTTAAAACGTTTGGGATTTGATGCGACTCTACGGCAAGTGGATGGGCCGCAATATTACGAGCGAATGCGCCGCTTTGATTATGATATGGTGGTCGATGTATTTGCGCAGAGTTTATCGCCTGGCGCTGAGCAAGCGGCATTTTGGGGTAGTGCGGCGGCTGATCAACCTGGCAATAGAAATACAGTCGGTATTAAAAACACAGTCATTGATGAGATAACAGCTGCACTTGCAAATGCTGAAAATCGCGACGAGATTGTTTTATACACTCAGGTGCTAGATCGTCTACTACGCGGGGGACATTATGTAGTGCCCCTATATGGCAAATCTGGTACCAATGTGGCCTATTGGGATCAGTATCGCCATACCCAAAAGCTACCAACTAATGCTGTCGGTATCGATTATTGGTGGGTTAATAAAGAAGCCGAAGCACGCGTCAACAAATACTTAAGAAAATAAACGATGGTTTTTAATTTTTCATCAAAAAATAGCTACTCTCAAGATTTGAATAAAAACATAAGCAACACCTATAACTACTGGTAAGGATTTGATATGAGTATTCGTATTCACCCGATTAAAGCGTTTAATGATAACTATATTTGGACGCTCATTAACGAGGGTAACAAGCAAGCCATCGTTATTGATCCCGGTCAAGCTGAACCTGTCATTACCTACTTAGAAGACAATGAGCTGGAGCTTACGTCTATTTGGACTACGCATCATCACCATGACCATATCGGCGGCGTTGCAGAGTTACAAGAGTCTTATCCGATGACGCATCTGGTCGCACATAGTGAGCATACGGTAGATGAAGACCAAACTATTAAAGATGGTAGTACGGTAAGTGCTTGGGGCTGCTCCGCGCAAGTATGGGATGTCTCAGGTCATACGGCCAGTCATATGGCTTATATATTAGATATCGATGGTAGTAAACATTGCTTTTGCGGTGATACCTTATTTAGTGCGGGCTGTGGACGTGTATTTACGGGGACGATTGAGCAGTTGCATGAGAGCTTTAAGCGTTTAAATGGCTTGCCAGCAGAGACATTATTGTATCCAGCTCATGAATATACCGCCAGCAATCTGCGCTTTGGCCTATCTATTGAGCCTGCTAATGAAGCAATGCAGCAAGCATTGGCGCAAGCTGAAGAGAAAACCGCCCAAGGTATCCCGACATTGCCAGTCACTCTAGAACATGAGCGCGCAATCAATGTGTTTTTGCGCACGCAAGAGCCGAGTGTGATTGCAGGCGTCAAAGCTAAGATGGCTATTGATGATGATAAGTCGCTGACGGTATTTGCCGCGTTACGTGAGCTGAAAAATAACTTTTAAATTCTAGGGCATGTCCTCAATTCAATTTTTCAAATGAGGACACGCCAAAAGTGGTCCTACCTGTTTATTTTAGGAAGCTGTCATATGGGTCGTTATATCTTAAAAAGATTGCTACTGATATTACCGACGCTATTTTTGATATTGCTGGCGAACTTTGTAATTGTACAAGCAGCGCCTGGCGGTCCTGTGGAGCAGCAGCTAGCGCTTATCGAGCAGGGTGCGAAAGACAGTGCGCTCGGTGGTAATATCGGCGCGGGTAGTGCAGGCGGCAACGATAGCACCTATCAAGGCACGCGCGGTCTATCGGAGGAGATGGTTGCGGCAATTAATGCCCAATACGGCTTTGACAAGTCAGCCCCTGAGCGCTTCTGGTTAATGCTAAAGAACTATGCCAAGTTAGATTTTGGTGAGTCGTTTTTTAAAGGCCAGACAGTGACCGATCTCATTATAGAAAAGCTACCAGTATCGATCTCGCTTGGGCTGTGGAGTACGCTGCTGATTTATATGATCGCCATTCCACTCGGGGTCTATAAAGCCATGCATCATGGTTCGGGGATTGATAAAGCCACCGCTATGCTACTTGCCATTGGGCATGCAATACCAGTATTTGTGTTTGCAGTCATACTACTGGTGTTTTTTGCGGGTGGTAGCTACTGGAATATCTTTCCACTGCAAGGACTAACCTCTGAGAATTTTGATCAATTAAGCGCACTGGGTAAAGTGAAAGATTACTTTTGGCACCTGGCATTGCCGCTGCTAGCAAGTACCGTTGGCGGCTTTGCAGGCTTAACCTATTTGACCAAGTTTAGCTTTTTAGAGGAGCTGGGTAAGCAATACGTGCTTACCGCTCGAGCCAAAGGCTTAGGCGCGCGTCAAGTGTTGTACGGTCATGTGTTTCGTAATGCGATGCTGATTATTATCGCTGGTATTCCGGCAGCTATCGTTGGGATTTTCTTTGCTGGTAATTTTCTTATTGAAATCATCTTTAAGCTCGATGGTTTAGGACTGCTTGGCTTTGAAGCCATTCAGCAGCGTGATTATCCAGTGATATTTGGTACGCTGTTTATCTTTACCTTAGTTGGTCTACTATTGCAGCTCATCAGTGATTTAAGTTATCATTTAATTGATCCTCGTATTGATTTTGAGGGGCGTTAATGTCAAGTCATCCATTACCTTCAACACCCTCAACCGTATCTTCTATTCCTATAGAAAAAAAACGTCGCCTAAATCCTATCTGGCAAGCACGCCTAAACCGCTTTCGTCACAACCGTCTTGGCGTCATATCGCTCGTTATTTTTGCTCTGATATTTGTCCTTTGTATGGCAGCCAATGTGATCGCCAATGACAAGCCACTACTAGTGCAGTATCAAGGCGATTATTATTTTCCTGTGCTAAAAGCCTATCCTGAGACGACTTTTGGCGGGGTATTTGAGACCGAAACCAATTACAAAGACCCTGCGGTGCAAACGCTGATTAATGAGCAAGGCTTTTATGTGATGCCGCCCATTCCCTTTGCCGATCAGACGCCAAACGTTGAGCTGGGCATTCCATATCCTGCGCCACCCAATAGCCAGAATTGGCTTGGTACTGATGATTTAGGCCGTGATGTGCTGGCGCGGATACTTTATGGCATGCGGGTATCGTTATTGTTTGGTCTGGCACTGACGCTAGCAGGTGCGTTGATTGGCGTCATCGTCGGTGCGATACAAGGTTATTACGGTGGCTGGGTAGATTTGGCAGGGCAGCGCTTTATGGAAGTGTGGGGCGGGATGCCGCAGCTGTTTATGATTATTATTTTGGTCAGCTTGTTTAGTCCCAGCATCTTTATGCTGTTTGCCATGATGCTGCTATTTGGCTGGATGGGATTGGTCGGTTTGGTACGCGCCGAGTTTTTACGGGCGCGTAACTTTGATTATGTCCGTGCCGCTCGCAACCTTGGTGTTTCGGACAGTCAAATCATGCTCAGACATATCTTGCCTAATGCGTTGGCCTCAAGCTTGTCACAACTGCCGTTTATCCTAACCGCTAATATCATTGCTTTAACAGCGCTAGACTTCTTAGGGTATGGTTTACCGCCTGGGTCACCATCGCTTGGTGAGTTGATGGTGCAAGGGAAAAACAACCTCGATGCCCCTTGGCTGGCCTTATCTGGATTTTTCAGCTTAACCTTTATTTTATCATTGCTCATCTTCGTTGGCGAAGCGCTGCGTGATGCCTTTGATCCGAGGCGCTCCTGATATGACAACTGATAAGATGATAAACGCCAATATGAAAACTGCTACTGAGCAAAACAACCGTTTAAACAACAGTCATAGCAACGTACAAAACAAACTCATGCTGATAGTGGATGAGCTTAGCATTGCTGTCACTTCTGGCGTGCCTTTAGTCGATAATTTATCCTATGAGCTACGGCAAGGACAAACCCTAGCCATCGTTGGTGAGTCGGGTTCTGGTAAATCGATTGCCAGTCTTGCGCTGTTGGGCTTGTTATCAGACAGTTTGACCGTTACTGGTGAAGTGAAATTGGCCGATGACACGGGTATGACGACATTGCCGATAAGCAATCAAAAAACACGTGATGCTGCGCTACGCTCTATCCGCGGTCAACGCATCGGCATGGTGTTTCAAGAGCCGATGACGGCGCTCAATCCACTACATACCGTCGCTAAGCAAATCGCCGAGTCGTTGCGTCTCAGCGGTGTATCCAAAAAGCACTGGCGAGAGAAAAGTATTGCCTTGTTAGACGATGTCAATATTACTGAGCCTGCTGACAAGCTGAATCGCTATCCGCATGAGCTGTCTGGTGGTCAACGTCAGCGGGTAATGATTGCTATGGCATTAGCGCAGCAGCCAGATATCTTGATCGCTGATGAGCCGACCACCGCGCTTGATGTCACCTTGCAACATGAGATTCTCACCCTGTTAGATGATCTCAAGCGTCAGCACAATATGGCAATGATATTAATCAGCCATGATCTCAATTTGGTTAGACGCTACAGCGATGAAGTCATCGTTATGCGTCAAGGGCACACTATTGAACAAGGGCAAACCGCAGATGTGTTTAGTCAGCCTAAAGCGGACTATACCCGATCGCTTATCAAGCAAGACTTTGGGCAAGCGCTAAGTTCATTTAATAATGCAAGTCAGCAACCAACCGTATTGCAGGTCAGCAACTTACAAGTACAGTTTCCGATTGAAAAAAGCTTGTTCGGCAGTACTAAACGCTGGTTCGATGCGGTAAAAAATGTCGATATGAACCTGCAAAAAGGGCAGGCACTCGGTATCGTTGGTGAGTCAGGCTCTGGGAAAACCACGATTGCCCTTGCGCTAAGTCAATTACTCAGCAATCAAGCGCGTGTCGGTGGTCGGATACTGGTTAATGAACAAGATATTTCAGCATTGTCCAAGAGCGAGTTGCGTAAGTTCCGCTCGCAGATTCAAATGGTATTTCAAGACCCTTTTGCCAGTATTAACCCGCGTATGACGGTCATGCAGATAGTTGAAGAAGGTCTATTAGTAAAAGGCGTGGGCAAAGTTGCTCGCCAGCAGGCAGTAATAGATAGTCTGGCGACCGTGCACCTGCCTGCTGAGTTTGCGCAGCGTTATCCGCATGAGCTATCGGGTGGGCAGCGTCAGCGGGTAGCACTTGCGCGCGCACTTATTATGAAGCCAAGTCTATTGATACTGGACGAACCAACGTCTGCACTTGATAGCACCACGCAAGTCACTGTGGTCAGCTTGCTACGTGAAATTCAGGAAAAACTGCAAATCAGTTACGTGTTTATCAGTCACGACCTAAAAGTCGTACGCGCATTATGCCAACATATTATGGTGCTAAAAGAAGGCATATGCATTGAGTCTGGACCTACCGAAGATGTTTTTGAAAATCCAAAGCATCGGTATGCAAAGCAGTTACTGCAGGCAAGCAAGATTTAGCATCAGTAGAATTAAAAACGTCAATTTAAAGCATTTTTTTTACATCGCTGCTGTGGCCTGTGGTCTTATATAGCCGTTTTAACGAGCATGGTTGGTTAGGTAAATAAGAACACATCAGTTCACAATAATAACTATATTTAAAGAAATACACTGTCACAATGAGGCTAGAGAGTAGTTAATTATAATATGATTAAAAGGATTTTTTATGCCCTCGAAAAAACAAAACTCTGTTGCTAAATTATTAAGTACCAATGGTTTACAGCATGCAGGCTATTTGACAGTTGCCAAGACTCGAGCCAAGGCATTAAAAGCCTTCTCTTATGTAGTACCTATTAGAAGGCCAATGTTATTCGTCGGTGAGACCTCTTGTGAGGATCTATGCGATATGCTTATCAGTGAAGGTAGTAGCAATGTATTTATTGTCACTGATGCGGTGCTTAACAAGCTTGGTGTTCCTGCCAAAATTACTGACTATCTAGATAGTAAAAACATCAGCTATCATGTCTACGATGGCATCACGCCAGATCCTACTTTTACCGTCGTTGAAGAAGGTTTGAGCCAATCTATTGACGCTCAGTGCGACTCAATTATTGCCATCGGCGGTGGCTCGGTCATTGATGCAGCCAAAATGATCGCTATGGCACAGGGAAATAAATGCACACCGCAGCAGCTTATTGGTCTTTTTAAAGCGAAAAAACCCTCTATGCCATTATACTGTGTGCCAACGACAGCTGGTACGGGTTCAGAAGCGACATTGGGAGCAGTCGTATCCGACGATAAGACCCATCAAAAGGCCTTGTCTATCGACCCGAAGATGGTGCCATTAGCTGCAGCCATTGATCCAACTATTATGCAAGGTATGCCAGCACATATCACCGCCGATACGGGTATAGACGTGTTGACACATGCCCTAGAGTCTTGGATGAGTGCCAATGCCAGCGTCGAGACCGACTATTATGCTGCCTCTGCGGTCAAATCCGTTATGGAGTATCTGTCAGTCGTATACAAAGATGGTGGCAATCTAAAAGCCCGTGAAGAGATGGGAATAGCGGCGCACTATGGCGGTATCGCTTTTAATAAAGCGGGTCTTGGTTATGTCCATGCTATCGCACATCAGCTAGGCGCATACTATAGTATTCCTCATGGTCGCGCCAATGCCATCGTCCTGCCTTATGTCCTCGATGTCAATCGACAAGCGTGCCAAAAAAGACTGGCGGAGCTGGCCAAAAAAACTGGCATGGTAAAGGACGGGCAAGCTGGCAATAGTGACGCTGAGATTGCCGATCATCTTATCGCGCAAGTACGAGAATTGATTGCCACTTTAAACATCAGTCCAACGGTCAAAGGTATGCAAAGTAGTGACTTTGATAGCATTGCGAAAGCTGCGGCTAAAGAAGTCAGTGACACCTATGCAGTTCCGACTTATCTGTCTAAGTCTGAGATTAAAGACATCTTAATAAAGATCAAGCAGGCCAGTGAGGATCGGATGAGCAAGAATGAAAGTAACGACGAAGCTGCATAATAAAGTAAGCCTTAGTAAGACAAGGTATTACCAGTTTTGTGTATGAGGTGTTCTTAATTGGTTGAAAACTTATCAAAAGCCCTTCATATATAATGATACAGGAATCTTTTAGTATTGCTTATTTTGGGTGCTTTTTAAGGGTTCTATAATTTTATAACGTTACTGTTAGGAAATCTTATGAATCGAAAATTAAAGACGAGCGCTGTGGTTATGGCTATCGCGGCAAGTAGCACTCTTTACGTTGGCTGCGCCTCTACTGAGAACACTGCTACTGTAAAAAACATGCCTGTTGATAACCCTTATGCACCTACTGATCCAAATTTGGCAGTGGCTACTGTAGCTGGCGGCTGTTTTTGGTGTGTGGAAGCGGGTTATGAAAAGATACCTGGTGTGATTGAAGTAGTATCTGGTTATGCTGGTGGACAATCTACCAATCCAACTTACAGTACAGTATCAGCAGGAGGTACAGGTCATACTGAGGCGGCTCAAGTGTACTATGATCCAACGAAAATCACTTACAATGGCATCGTGCAAGCCTTATGGCGAATTGCTGATCCTACCGATGATAAAGGTCAGTTTGTCGATCGCGGTACGCAGTATCGTCCAGCTATTTTTTACCAAAATGAGCAAGAAAAACAGATAGCCGAGTCGGCTAAGCAGTCGTTGCAAGCTTCGGGTGTTTATGACAAACCCGTCGTGATTGAAATTGTTCCTGCCAGCGATTTTTATCCGGCAGAAGAGTATCATCAAGATTATTATAAAAAAAATCCGTTACGTTATAAGGTCTATACCTTTAACTCTGGTCGTTACCAGTTTATAGAAAGTGTGTATGGTAAAGATTATGAGCTGGACTTTAGTCAGTTTAAGCCAACTTCTACTAGTGTAGAGTTAGGAGTGGAAGATAGCGCATCGAAAGTGCTAACTTTAGAAGAGACAACAAAATTGGGCTTTAATCCAGATAATTTTGTCAAGCCCTCACAAGTTGAGCTAAAAAAGTCGCTGAGTAGCATTCAATATAAAGTCACGCAAAAAGATGATACTGAACGCGCCTTTGATAATGCTTATTGGGATAATAAAGAGCCTGGATTATATGTAGATGTAGTATCAGGTGAGCCATTATATTCTTCACGTGATAAGTACAAATCTGGCACAGGCTGGCCGAGCTTTACCCGTCCTTTGGATACAAGCTTCGTCATAGAAAAAGCAGATCGGGGTATATTTGGCACTCGTACCGAAATTCGTAGCCGCTATGCCGACTCACATGTCGGTCATGTCTTTGATGATGGTCCAGCACCTACAGGCAAACGCTATTGCATGAACTCAGCGGCATTGCGTTTTATTCCATTAGCGCAAATGAAAAAAGAGGGCTATGGTAACTGGATTGATCAGGTCAAACCAGT
>NZ_LNUO01000098.1:0-8537 GCF_001462175.1 Psychrobacter sp. ENNN9_III | reverse complement strand
AGCGGTTTTCAAAATTTAAATATCAATAAAATTATTATAAAAAAGGTTTTACCAGTTTTTCAGAATCAGTATGAGCGTTAATGACCGTTAAAAACGTATAAGCCCCGATAAATTTACGACTAATAAACATAAACTCTTTTGGAGGTAAATTAAATTCGAACGACTGAATTGCTTGAGTAGCACGTTCTGAGATACGTGAATGGAGTTTACTATTGGCCCAAATATAACGTTTTCTTTCATCTAAACAATCTGCCGGTATATTAGGATTCGCATCAGGATGACTAAAAGGTTCTGTCGCAAGTAAGAATAATGAGGCAATATCGGAGCGAACTTTGTCACTCATCGTATTAAAAAACTCATAACCCGTCATACCTTCTACCATTGCTTGATGATCATGATGATAGCCTGCGCGTAATAAGTTACGTGCAATAGTTAATAAAGTATTATCAAACTGCCTGATAGCGCCAAAGTCTAATAAGATAAGTTTATCTAACTCTTCAACGTTATCACTAATACGCACTAAGTAATTACCAAAATTTGGATCAGTTTGCATCTCGCCCCAAACGAATATCTCCTGCATCATAACTTCTATCGCTGCTTGACCAATAGCATTACGTCGTTCATGCGTTACCAATTGCAGTGCTTCTGAGGTGACAGAGACACCAGGCTCATAAGTCATACACAGCAAACGCTTACTTGAATAGTGACGATTAATCTTAGGTACGACATAGCGAGGATCATCAACCAAACGACTGTAGAAACGTTCTGTCGTTGCAGCCTCAGTACTGTAATCAACTTCATTGTGGAGTAGGTCGCGTATCTCTTCAAACCACGTATCAAGCGCACGTGTTTGTGGCACGACATTACTTACCTTTAATAAGCGTTTAAACAGTGCAAGATCAGAGTCGATTGCTTCTGCCACACCGGGGTATTGAATTTTTAGTACGACTTGCTCGCCAGTTTCTAATACCGTTGCACGGTGAACTTGAGCAAGGGAGGCAGTGCCAATAGGAACCGTATCTACTTCAAGCTCATTTAGTTTGTCGCCTAATATATGCTGTAGGGTCTGTTCTATCTTTGGCCAAGTGAGCGTTGCTGTGTCATCATTAAGTGTTTGCAGTGCTTTGGTGATTTCTGGCGGTAATATATGCTCACCATACAACGCCAACATTTGACCAATCTTAACCACTGAGCCTTTTAATTTACCTAGCTCTTCTGCAACATAGTTCGCTTGCGCCTCCATAAAAACTTGATTGCGTTTCGAGCGTGCCTGCTTGTCCAAAAATATACCAGACATACTATTACCTGCCCAGCGACGACCAATATTTAAAGAGGTTTTAGCAATCGATAATCGACGTTCAAACCCCGAGGTTTTTAGAGTGTCGATTGATTGCTTATTGTTGTTAGACGATCTAGACGTATCATGTGCCATAAATATAACCATTCATCAGGTTGTACTGATTTGCGGGTTTAAGACTAACAATACAAGGGACATGCAAGGTTAGTATACAAAGTCGTACTGACCCATAGGTCATAGCACGAATGAAAATACTAAAAACACCCCAGCTCATATTTAGGCTGGGGCACAAACCACATAGTTTATTAGTAGAGCAAAATATTGTGACAAAATATACTGTCTTGAATATAAGTGAACCTAAGACTGCTCACGTGCAATAGCATGATGACCTATATCACGGCGATAATGCGCACCATCAAAACTAATAGCAGCTGTCACGGCTAGTGCTGCTTGCTGTGCGTCTAAAATGCTATCCGCTAAAGCCGTCACGCATAATACACGGCCACCGTTTGTAATCACTTCTTTTGCATTGTTATCGTTGTTATGACTTACTTTTTGTGAATCAATGGTAGTGCCATCTTGAGAAAATGCGGTACCAGCATGAAAGACTTTGACCAAGCTGGTATTATCGGCATCCAACTCTGGCAAGCCAGCAATCACATCACCTTTCGATGAGCTTTCAGGATAGCCTTTAGAGGCAAGGACGATACCAAGAGCAGGGCGCGTGTCCCATTTAGCTTCATGAGGCAGATGACCTGCCAGCCCTTGAGCGATTAAGTCTATCATCGATGACTGCAAACGCATTAAAATAGGCTGCGTTTCTGGATCACCAAAACGGCAGTTAAATTCAATAACATAAGGGTCGCCTGACTTATCAATCATCAGACCTGCATACAAAAAGCCAGTATAAGGATGACCTGCGGCTTTCATAGCATCAACCACTGGCTGAATCACTTGCGCCATCACTTTATTATGCACGTCTTGGGTGACCACTGGTGCTGGAGAGTACGCGCCCATGCCACCTGTATTAGGGCCAGTATCGCCTTCATAAGCACGCTTGTGATCTTGGCTGGTCGCCATCGGTAAGATATTGTCACCATCGATCATACAGATAAAGCTGGCTTCCTCGCCTTGCAAAAACTGCTCAATCACCACGCGACTGCCAGCATCACCGAACTTATTGTCCGCCAGCATATCATCGATAGCTTCATGGGCCTGCTCAATAGTCTCAGCCACGATGACGCCTTTACCAGCGGCTAAACCGTCTGCTTTGATGACGATCGGTGCGCCTTGCTCATCGACGTAGGTTTTGGCAGCAGTAGCATCGGTAAAGCCTTGATAAGCTGCGGTTGGGATGTTGTTCTGAGCCATAAATTCTTTGGCAAAGGTCTTTGAGCCTTCTAACTGGGCGCAATAAGCAGTCGGCCCCCATGCTTTGATACCAGCGTCACGGCAAGCATCGATAATACCTGTAACCAATGGAGCTTCAGGACCAACGATGACCATATCAATGGCATTGTTTTGGCAAAATTCGATGACAGCACTATGCTCACTAGCGTCATTATTGGTAGATTCTAGGACAACATTTTGGCATTTGGGTTCCAAAGCAGAGCCAGCGTTACCAGGTGCGACATAGACACGCTGCACATTATCATCTTTGGCACACTGCCAAGCCAATGCGTGTTCGCGACCACCTGAGCCGATCACCAAAATATTCATCATACATCTTACCCTTAATTAAGCGTTAATAGCGAATCAATGAAGTACTGTTAAACATACTGCCGTATTCTAACAAAAAAGTCTCACTCATTGCCATTCGTATCCATCTGTTAACCTTACTCCATGCAGCATTCTAATAAGAAATCGACACATAAACCTTGGCTTTGAATTCTATTCAGTCAAAATTTGTTCAATATTATTTTAACAACAGCGTAGAATATCTATATAAAAGAATATTTAAAATTTATTACCATCAAATTAACGATATAATGAACAATTATCTTATGAATAAAGGTTATCAAGACAATACGTATACATGAAATAATTTTTTACACTTTAGCTATGCTGATAGGTGCGTTACAATTCAATAGACTAGCGTGGTGTACAAGTCAAGGATGTTTATGCACTAGGGTAATTCTTCAATCTGAACAATAAACTTTGGATAGGACAGAAATAAGGTCACGCCTTAGTGTGTCAAACAAAAACGTAATCGACAATTAATCAAAAAAATCAAACTTATAAAAAGGACAAATGCTATGCCCAATTCTCTTGGTATCACAAAAGAGCGTATTGGCCAGATAAGTGATATTGCAACCAGTTATGTGCAAAAAGACAAATCACTACTTGATCACTTTATCAACAGCTATTATCGACCGCTGCATCATGAAACTGCGGACGTCATAAGTGATGCTGATTTAGCAGGTATGGCATTGCATCACTTTACGCTACTAAAAGCCTATGAAGGTAGTAAGCCGCAGTTAGCGGTTTTTAATCCTATCGCTGAAGAGCAGCATTTTCATAGCTCGCATACTGTTATCCAAATGGTGGCATACGATCGTCCATTTTTGGTAGATACGATGCTTATGAGCCTTGAAGCTCAAGGAATCGATGTTCACCGTACTTATAATACAATTATTAGTGTAAAGCGTGACGAAGACGGCCATCTGACCCAAGTCGATAATGCACATGAAAGTGCCACTTCTCATATGTCGCTCATTCACTGCGAGATTGCCTATCAAGATGATGGCGAACTAGATGCGCTACATCAGATACTTTTAGACAAAGTTGATACGCTTGATACCGTGGTTGGCGACTGGAAAGAGATGCGCTCGCGTTTGGCCGATATCAAAGTTGAGTTGTCACAAAAACCGTTGCCAGAGGTCTTTTATTCTCAGCAAGAAATCCAGGCATTTTTAGATTGGATTTTAGATGATCATTTTATCTTTTTAGGCTATCGAGAATATCGCCTTGAAGGTGGCAACTATATTGACGTTACTAATACGTCTGCCGAGAGTAAACAGGGTGGTACCAATAAAGACGCGGACCTAGATTTGTTTGCGATCGGTAATAGTGGTCTTGGTCTACTACGAGGTGCTGCAGAAGATAAGCTATCTGAAAGCTTTGATAGACTACCAAGCGAGCTCAAGCAACTTTTGACTGAACCACGTGTACTTATGTTGTCTAAGTCAAGCCGTGTATCACCTATCCATCGCCCAGTCTATATGGATTTTTTGGGGATTCATAAGTTTGACGATAATGGCAGACTAGTCGGCGAGTATCGCTTTATTGGTTTATTGACCTCACAAGCCTATCAGCTTACGGTACAACAAATCCCACTATTACGTGAAAAAGCCAACAAAATCATGGCAATGGCTGACTTACCACGTGCAGGCCATGCTTATTATAAAATGATGCACGTCATCAACACGTTACCACGCGATGATTTGTTTCAAGCCAGCGTTGAAGAGTTATATCCTATCGTCTCTGGTATTAGCCAATTACAAGATAAAAAGAGTCTACGCTTATTTAGCCGTATCGACCATTATCAACGTTTTGTGTCGTGCTTGGTTTATATTCCGCGCGATAAATTCAATACCGAACTGCGCATTGAAGTACAGCAAGTATTAAAAGATGCTTATGGTGGCACCTCATCTGGTTTTACTACCGAATTCAATGAATCTGAACACGCCCGCGTACATGTGCACGTACGTACGGTACCAGGCCAAGTTAATGAGGTAGATACAGCGGCACTTGAGTCCGAGCTATCAGCACTCATGCAATCATGGAGCGATCATTATCAAAAAATGCTGCTTGATAATGTCGGTGAGCAGCAAGCCAATGCTCTAAAGCGTCGCTTCTTAAATTATATTCCTGCAGCTTACGAAGAGCGTTTTGATGCGCGTACTGCGGTTGAGGATACCAAGCGTCTGGCAAGCTTGAACGATGAGCAGCCCATGATTTGGCATTTATACCAATCAACAGGAGATGCAGGTAATCAGTTGCATCTAAAACTGTACGGCCGCAATCAACCAGTGATTTTATCTAAAGTACTACCGATTCTAGAAAACTTCGGTGTGTCAGTTATCTCAGCACAGACATATGAGTTTGACTTGCCAGATCAGCCGATCTGGATGCAAGAGTATGAGCTAATCCTAGAAAACGTCAATACTGTCAACATGCAAGTGGTACGTGGTCAGTTTGAGGACAGCTTAAAACAAATTTGGGCTGGGCGCGTTGAGAGTGACTCTTTTAACGAGCTGGTATTGATTACCAAACTAGACACTTATGATGTCGTCGTATTACGCGCATTGTCTCGTTATATGATACAAGCAAGAGCGCCATTCTCTAGTGCCTACATCCAACAAACGGTCGTCAAAAATAATGCAATCAGTGTGGCATTAGGCAGTCTATTCGATGCACGTATGAATCCTAAATACAGCGAAGAGGAACGCAATAAGAAAACAGCGCAGATTGAGCAGCAAGTTACAGCAGCATTGGCAGATGTAGATAGCCTAGATGAAGATCGTATCTTACGTTGGTACTTGGACCTTATCAAAGCCATGGTACGTACCAACTTTTATCAAACTGATAGCGATGGCCAACGTAAAGACCGTTTATCGTTTAAGTTCTTGGCAGCAGACATTCCTAATCTGCCCAAGCCTAAGCCTATGTTTGAAATCTTCGTCTATTCGCCGCGCGTAGAAGCGGTGCATCTACGTGGTGGTAAAGTGGCACGTGGCGGTCTGCGTTGGTCAGATCGTATGGAAGATTTTCGGACCGAAGTGCTCGGTCTGGTCAAAGCGCAAATGGTCAAAAACGCTGTTATTGTCCCTGTTGGTTCCAAAGGCGGCTTTATAGTCAAAACCAAAACCATGGCAGATGGTCGTGAGGCCTTTCAAGCCGAAGGTATCGCCTGTTATCAGACGTTCCTACGCGGTATGCTTGATGTAACCGATAATATCGTTGATGGAAAAATTGTCCCGCCAGCCAACACTGTGCGTCATGATGAAGATGATCCATACTTGGTAGTAGCTGCCGATAAAGGCACGGCAAGTTTTTCTGATATTGCTAATGCTTTATCAAGCGAGTATAACTTTTGGCTTGATGATGCCTTTGCTTCAGGAGGCTCAGTTGGTTATGACCACAAAGCCATGGGTATCACAGCGCGTGGTGGTTGGGAGTCGGTCAAGCGTCACTTCCGTATGCGCGGCATGGACATCCAAAACCGTGATGACTTTACTGTAGTCGGTATCGGTGACATGAGCGGTGATGTATTTGGTAATGGTATGCTGAGATCCACCCATACCAAGCTGGTCGCTGCCTTTAACCATCTACATATCTTTATCGATCCTAATCCAGATACTGCTACTTCTTATGTCGAGCGTGAACGCTTGTTTGAAATGCCACGCTCGACGTGGGATGATTATGACAAATCGCTTATCAGTCAAGGCGGTGGTGTATTCTCGCGTCAAGATAAGAGCATTGCCATCAGTGCTGAGATGAAAGCGCTGTTCGATATCAGTGAAGACAACCTTGCACCAAACGAGCTTATCACAGCATTGATGAAGTCACCTGTTGATCTCATCTGGAACGGTGGTATCGGTACGTATGTGAAAAGTGAGGACGAGAGTCATGCCGATGTGGGTGACCGTGCTAACGATGCCGTACGTATCAATGGTAACGAGCTACGTACGGCAGTCGTCGGGGAAGGTGGTAACTTAGGCTTTACTCAGCAAGGCCGTATCGAATACGCGCAAACAGGTGGCCGCATTTATACTGATGCTATCGACAACTCAGGTGGTGTAAACTGCTCAGATCACGAAGTTAATATCAAAATCTTACTTGGTAAAGTAGTCGAGCAGGGCGATATGACCTTAAAGCAGCGTAATGAGCTGTTAGAGTCTATGACCGATACCGTAGCAGAGCTGGTACTGCGCCAAAACTATTTACAACCACAAGCGATTGAGCTTAGCCACATTCGTGCGGCAGCCAATTTAAGTGATCATCAGCGCTTCATTCAAATGTTAGAAGGTGAAGGGCGTCTGGATCGCGCGATTGAGTATTTACCATCAGATGAAGAGATTGCCAAACGTCAAAAAGCAACTACTGGCCTGACCAATCCGGAGCTAGCAGTCGTCATGGCTTATGGCAAAATGTGGGTGTATGACAACTTGTTGTTGTCTGATTTGCCAGATGATCCGTACTTCGTCAATGAGTTACGTAAGTACTTCCCTGATGAGCTGGCTTCACGCTTCTTTGATGAGATGACTGAGCACCGCTTGCATCGCGAGATTGTCAGTACTTATCTGACCAATAGTGTGGTTAACCGCTTAGGTATCGAGGCTCTATTCCGTCTTTATGAGGAAACAGACCAATCGTTGGCAACCATCATTCGTGGCTATGCGATTAGCCGTGATGTCTTCAATGTATCAATAGCATGGAAAGCGCTTGAAGCGCTAGATAATCAGATCGATGCAACACTGTTGTTAAACCTTGAGCTACGTCTACGCGATGCGCTTGAGCAAGGTGTTGTTTGGTTTATCAATGCCTTTGGGCAAGACTTGCAAGTCGCTGACATGATTAGCCGCTTTAGAGATAGTGTCGAGAAATTAACCAAGTCAGGCGGGTTCATTGAGCAGCAATTTGCAGAGTACTTGCAAGAAGATGCCACAAGCTTAATGCAAGAGGATCTGACCGAAAGTGATGCGACGATGTTTGCTATGTTGCCTTATCACGTTGATGCCCTTGATGCGGCGTTACTGGCTGAGCAATATGAACGTCCTGTCGATGAAATTGCAACACTATACTTCGAGGCGTATCACGTCTTGCAGTTAGATTGGATGATGGATAATATTGCCACTTTACCGCAGCACGACTACTGGGATCGCCGTGCACGCCACGCCTTAGTAAATGAGCTATCACGTAGCTTGCGTCTACTAATGGATGCCTTATTATCAAAACCAGATGCCAAGCAAGCCTTTAGCGAGTGGCGTTCACGTCATCTCGATCAGCTAGGGTCTGTCGAGACGGAAATGCACAAGCTCGATGAGCTCTATAGTGGAGATGAAGATGGACAGGTTGGTTTATCAACATTGTCAGTACTGATGAGTGAGCTTAGCGGCTTGGCTACTAAGTAGCGCTCTAAATGCAGACTACAAAGTGTAGGCTGCTTAATAGAATCGCTTGAATCAGCAAAAGTTTTTAAAATAAAACCCCACCGTTATGGATTAGCGGTGGGGTT
>NZ_LNUO01000097.1:0-13542 GCF_001462175.1 Psychrobacter sp. ENNN9_III | reverse complement strand
AAAATCAAAAAACAGTAAAGCTGATAAAGTAAACGCTTAGTCCAATTTAAGCAATGTATTTAGACGCATCATTTCGCCATTTTTTTCAAGCCAGACTTTATCCGCGTCATCACGATAGTTATCAAACTGTGGCTCTAATACGACATTGGCTTTATCGTTAATCAAACCAATCTTGCCAGCTTGCTTATAAGTATAAAGTTGGTGATATAACAGCTTTCTAATGGGCGCGTCCGAAGAGAGAATCAGTTTGCCATTGGCATCAATAATTTGGGCGCTCTTGATATCGTCTTGAATATCTTCGCTCATGCCAGTAGCTGTGCTACCAGTGATTAAAGTACTGCGCAGAAAAAGCAGGGGGTTTACACTACTATTAAAAGACTCAATATGTTGGTTGGCTGCTAGTGGAATGATGACATCGTCATTCTGGTCAATAAGCGCGGTCTTGTTTTGCAGGCTGACTTGTAAATACAAAGGCTCGCCCGTACAAGCGTTCAGCGGATGAATTGCATCATACTGCGGCATTACAGCCCAATAACCTCTGTCATCGAGCAGTCCAGTCAGCCCTTTGTCCTTAGTAACTGTAAAGAAATTTTGGTCATAATCAGAATCGTAGTGTGCGTGCTGGATACGAACACTAGCTAACGGATAAACCCAGTCACCATGACGATTGATGATGCCTTGTTTAGTGGCATTGCTGGCATTGTCTGAGATGTTAACACTGACAATAAAGCTGGTCGCAATACCAGGCTCTGTTTGAATCTCGTCATACTTAAAAGGCACGATAATCTTGCCAGCGGCATTTGATACGCCATATTTTCCGTGCTGTTTGGCAAGCAAATAAGAGTCCATCAATATATAAGCATCGGTCAAATTGTCTAGGATGACATTACCATTTAGGTCTTGTAGCTGCTGCGTATCATTGTCTTGTTTGACTAGCTTGCCAGCGAATTTATCATTATTTTCGATACGCTCAAAATAGCTATTGGGTAAGTAACCGGCACAGCTGATGGTAGCGTGGGCAGGGGTGAGTGTAATGATAGAGCCGGCAGACAAAATAGATATCCATGTTAAGAGCGCTAATTTGTTAGTCATCGCTATTTCCTCATTATCATACCTTTAACGACTGTCTGAATTTACGAGGCTTTTTCATCGGTAGAATTGGTAATTCGGCGACAGCCTTGTCCGCTGATTTGACTAAAGCCGCCAGAGAGTTTGTCGACCTTGATCTGGGTTAGAATGCGCTCTTTTAGGGCTTGTACGTGGGAGATAACCCCAATTAGCTTGCCTTCTTGTTGCAGACTAGTCAAAGTATCGAGCGCAATATCAAGTGAGTCCTCATCGAGCGTGCCAAAGCCTTCATCCAAAAATAACGAGTCAACGCGGATATTATGACTGGCCATCTGTGACAGTCCAAGCGCGAGTGCTAGGCTGATAATAAAGCCTTCGCCACCAGAGAGGTTTTTGGTACTGCGAATATCGCCGCCTTGATAGTTGTCAATGACATTCAGCTCAAGAGGGCTGTTTTCATCGCGAATGAGTAGATAACGATTGCTCATTTTTTGTAGTTGCGCGTTGGCATGCTTGATCATAATGTCAAAGGTAAGACCTTGGGCAAAGGTACGATATTTTTTACCATCAGCTGACCCAATGAGCGTATGTAGCTGTTGCCAAACTTGTAGTTTTTGTTTTTGCTCATCAATCGCAATGAGCTGTGCCGCTTGTTCACCTTTACGGTCGTCATTATCCTTGAGCTTTTGGTCAATCGCACCGATTTTTTGACTTAACTCGTCAATATCTGTTTGTATTTGCTGATGCTGACTTGCAAGCGTTTCTCGGTCTTCATCAGTCATAGGCGTTGCAAGTTTTTGCTCTAACGCTTGCTGAGTGCTGTCCAACTGCAACTTAGCTTGATGCAATGCATTGTCAATCGCCAATTTACGTGCGTGTAGTGCTTCGCGTTCTTCTTTCGGCAGACGGGCACTCACAAAAGCAGCTTCATCGACGAACTGTGACTCTGCGAGTAAATCCGTAAAGGTGCTTTGCTGCGTATTCAGTGTGGTAGTCGCCGACTGTAACTCTGCTGCTAGTTGCTCCTCTCTAATCTTTAATTGCTCTAGAGCCTGCTGTACGGAATCTAGTTGCCTTTGTGCTACTACTTGCTTGGTTTTAGCTGCATCAACCGTACTACGTAATTGAGTCTCTTCATTGTCTGTATCTTTATCTGCAAAAACCTCTGTTCTATTTTGCTTTAATTGTTCGATAGCGTTTGCTTTATGAGCGATTAAGCGCTCTAGCTCTTTGAGCGCTGTGTCATCATTGCTCAGCTGTGCTTGCTTGGTTTCAATCTGCGCGCTCAAACTGCTTAAGGTATTGGTTAGCTGCTGTTGGCTATTTTTCTGCTCATTAAATTGTCGTTTTAACTGGTTTAAAGTGCTGCGCTGTTGACGTAATTTTTCAATGTGACAATTATAATCTGCGCTGTCCATTACCGTTTGCTTATTAAAACTATTATCTAGTTGCTTAAGGGCATCAGATAAGTCTGCCGCATTGAGCGCTATAGTTGAGTTTAAGTGCTCTTGATATTTATCCGCTGGGTATTTATGCGTTAGAGATGAAACGGTAGTCATAATGGGCGCTAGCTCTGAGAAATTAGCGGCGATCTTATCTTTTATTCCATCAACTTTTTGTGAGTTAAGCTTGATGTCAGTTGTTAAATTATTAATATCGTGACTGACTGCACGTTGCTGTTTTTCATCAGCTTCGATAGCAGTACTGAGCTTTGCCGCACTTTCAGTTAGGTTGTCATATTCGACCACTATGGTTTTCAGAGACTGTTTATGTTCAGTCAGGTTGTGTTTGGCAGTGTCTAATAAAGATAAGCTATGATCTATATTTGTGATGGTCGCATTGATATCATCACCTATCTTATTAAGAGGATTGATAATTACTGCGATTGCTTCAGAATAGTTATTTTTAGGCTCAAATAGTACGGCTATGTTGTCCTGAATATCTCTAAATAAGGTTGTGGATTGCTGCTGTAGGGGCGCTAGTTGTCGCTCTTGGTTGTTCAGCGTCTCTTTTTTTGTGGCATATTCGATATTGTATGTTGATAGAGCCTGCTCAAGGTTATCAATAACGGTCTCTAGTTCCGCTATTTGCTGCTGAGTTTGTTGCGTCTTAGTCTGTTTTATTGTGGACGACTGGTTTTGCTCGACATTGTCATCGATATTATTACTGTCTAATAATGGATGATGTTTACCGTAAGGATGTTCCAGCGCACCGCATAGCGGGCAGGGCAAGCCATCTTCTAGTTCTGCTATGTAGTCCTCAAGCCCAGCGACCTTCTGTAGTAAACTCAGATGCTCTTGCTTTTCTTGCCTCTTGAGCTTAGTGTCTTGAATATCTGATTGATGATCAGCAATCAATCCTGCTAAGGTCGTTAGTTCCTCGGTTAGCGTTGGTAGCGAGAGGTTGGTCTTTTTGATTTGGCGAGCAAGATCGGATAGCTGCTGTAGCTTAAAGCTGGCTTGCGCAATCTGAGTGTTGATCTGATCCACTTGCTCTTGCTCGCCGCGCATACTAGCAAGCGATTGTTTTTGGGTAAGTGCGTCTTGCTGCTGTTGTACGCTGACCAATTGCTCGCGTTTTTGCTTAATTAACAACACATCTGCGTCTTGTTGCTTAGATAGTTTATCGAAATGAGCTTGTAGCTGGCTGGATTGATTGTCATGCGTGAGTTTATCCGCCGCTAAGCTGACATTATCTTCTAGCAGCGCCTTTAATCGGCGACAGCTGCTATCAAAGGTCGCCATATCTGTATCAAGATCATTTAGCTCTTGATAATCGCTAAAATACTTCTCTATACTACTAAATTGATCTCTGATCTCTTGTTCTGTTTGCTTGTGGCTGTCTATTTCTTGACGTAATCGTTGCGTATTATTGACTAATACATTTTTACGTCGATCATCATCGGCTAAAGAATGAGATTGCTGTTTTATCTCAGCATCCAACTCGCGCGTTTTGGCAATGATAGGCAGAGTGGCTTGCAGATTGTCTGTAGCTTGCTTTTCAAGCCCATTAACGCTATTTAGATGGGTCGTGGCTTGTGCAAGCGCTGCTTGTTGAATTGGAGTCTTACTGAGCAAATCCTGTTGTTCAGTACCCAGCCGCTTGACCATATCACGGCTATAACTTAACTCTCGGAAGTGGCTGTTAATCTCCAAGGCTTTATTAGCAATATCTAGGCGCTGTGCTTCTGGGTTAAAGTCTGTCTGTATCTGCTGTGCTGCTGCAAACTCGGTCTGATAGTTCGACAGATTTTTTTGTAGCTGCCCAACACTATCCAGCCACTGCAGTTGCTCACTCAGGGTTTTGAATGTTTGTCGCTGTATACTTTGCTGTTGATTAAGGGTCTCTAATTCTGCTGCCAGTAGCTTTTCATCTTCAAGACTTAATAATGATAAGCTATTAACGCCCGCTTGTAGCTTACCAAGCACTTCTTCTTCAAAGCGTTTCTTTTCATGTACGTTCAACGATATTTTTGCATAGATAGCAGTGCCCGTTATTTTCTCTAAAATCGCTGCTCTATCGCCAATATCAGACTTTAAAAACGCGGCAAAACTGCCCTGTGCTAGCATGATAGAGCGGGTAAATTGATTGAAATCCATGCCGATAAGGTCTTGAATATAGGCGGATGTCTTAGACTTTTTCTCTTCTAAAATCTTGCCGGTTTTGACCTCACTAATCTCATGCTTAATCGGTAATAGGTTGCCCTTGGCTTTTTTGTGGGCGCGATGCTGGTACCAGTAGCACTGATAACGCTTGGAATCTATTTCGATAATAACTTCTGCCGAGCATTCACCCGTACCTTGGGTCATTATTTCGTTCGTTGAGCCGGTAATATCACCCAATCTTGGCGTTTGACTATAAAGTGCTAAGCAAATCGCATCCAATATGGTGGTCTTGCCAGCACCCGTCTGCCCAGTAATGGCAAAAATGCCTTCATTTAAAAAAGCGGAATCACTAAAATCAATGTGCCATTCGCCTTTTAGGGAGTTCAAGTTTTTGAGTCGTAGTTCTATCAGTCGCATGGGCAGATCTTATTTTTATATAGAGCAGTGATAAAGAGAATAGTGATGAAAAGTGAAGAAGTTGTTGGCTGGCATCCAAAATGCGCTGCTATTATTCAGCCTCAGTGTCTTCATGACGCAAGTTATAAACGATTTGATCATACGCGTCACGTAAGGATGATTTTTGCTCATCAGGAATATTGTGAGCAATTAAGCAGCGCTCAAATACTTCTTCCTCATTTAAATCTTGTAGGGTCTCAGAGATTTGCTGTTGGTTCAAAACTTTATTATAAGTACGTGTGTTTTTTATTTTTAATACCTCACACGGCAAGCCATCTACCATCATCTGAATATGTTCACGCAACTCGCTGACCACGTCATCACCCGTATAAATAATTTCAAGCCAAACGGCTTCTTCTGCATCAAGAGCTTGGATGGTTTTATCAATAGTCTTATTAATAGACTCCAAATCACCTGAAATTTGCGCCAATTTTTGAAATTTTGGAATAAGTAGGGAGATGACCTGCATTTGACATAAATTATCATGATGTAGTAGTTGAGAGGTTAAAGGGGAGGTTACTTTTAAGTTGATATCAGTTGAATTATTATCAATAATACTCTGCGTAGCACCTGTCTGAGCTAACCCTTCTTCAACCGTGCTTTCTTCCTTTACATCACTTTCTACTGAGTCATCAAAGCCAAACAAGTCATCCATAAAATCAGTTGCCTGACCTGCTACTTTTTTAGCAGCTTTTTCTACCGATTTCTCAATCTTGGTCACTGTATTGGTGAGCTGAGGCATACTGCTTCCAGCGGTACTATTTGACGTTGGTTTTTTATTACTAAACTCATTTTCTACTGCACCAAACTGTACCAGCAATACTTGTTTTTGTTGCTTAGCCTCACCAAAACCCATGGCGATAGGCGAGCCTGAATAGCGAATGCTCTCACGACCACCAACACGCTGCGGGACATGCAAATGCCAAGTGCCACATAGTCAAAGCTTTCATCAAACATATCAGCGGAGATCTTGCCAAGTGAGCCGACATAAAGCTCACGCACACCATCATCTTCAGTAGTCGTACCACCTGCTGCGAATAGATGCCCTGTGGCAATGATAGGAATGTGACGCTGGTTTGCTTTGGCTAATTTAGCCTGCTGAGCCTTAGCAATGCTAGCGACTTCATCATAATGAGCGCGAATACCTTTGATAACGTTAGCATCTTTGCTATCCATCGACTCACCAGCGCTACTGCTACGGACATCACGATCACGCAGATAAGGCACAGCGGCGATGATGCAGTGCGGCGCGCCGTCTGTGTCATCTAATACCAAGACCTCATCGTTTAAGTCCTCGCAAGCGGTGCCGATGACATGGACGTTTAAGAACTTAAGCACATGACTTGGTGCATCCAAAAAAGTCGGAGAGTCATGATTGCCTGCGACGATGACGATATGCTGGCAGCAGGAGCGTGAGACTCGGCCCAAAAACTCATAATACAAGGCTTGTGCTCGGTTACTTGGTGTCATGGTGTCAAAGATATCACCAGCGACAATCAGCACATCTACGTGTTGCTCGCTAATAGTGGTTTCAAGCCAGCCCAAAAACGCTGCAAACTCATCATAGCGCATACGGCCATACAGCCTGCGCCCTAAATGCCAATCTGAGGTATGTAAGATATTTAGAGGTTTAGTAGGCATGGATTTGGTATCAGTAGGTGTGGACATAGTTGAGCTTAAAGGCAATGAGTAGAAAGCATTCATTCTAGCAAGAATTACTAAGCTTTGCTCTGTTACACGCGCATAAAAAAGCCCTGCCAATATCTTATCGGTAGGGCTATATTAGATTTTAAAAACGCGACGTCAGTAACGCAAAGCAAGCATTAACTAATCACCAACTGCTCTAAGCTTTCATCTTGCTGCGCTGCCAAATTAGCAATCATAGAGAGCGCATGGGCTTGCTGGTCTATCGGCTTTTTTGCATCTTGGTCCGTGATGGCTGTTCCTGCGCGTAACCAATTATCTTCTGTATCGCTGGTATCTTTATTATGCTTGTTGTACCACGCCAAATCATTATGCAGCGCTACCACATCACCCATGATAAGTAAGGCGGGCGTGGGCAGCTGGTTTTGTTCTTGCAGCTCCACGATACTCTCAAGCGTACCAGTTAATACTTGCTGATTGGGCATACTGGCATTGGAGACGATCGCAATCGGCGTCTCAGACGAGCGGCCAGCGTTAATCAAGCCGGTCGTCAAACGTGCCAACGAATGCAGGCCCATATAAAACACCACGGTCTCATTGGTATCAAGTAAGTTTTCAAACTTCTCATTGGGCGCACCCGCCTTTAAAAACCCAGTGACAAAGCGCACCGACTGCGAGTGATCACGGTGCGTGAGTGGAATACCAGCATAGCTTGCGGCAGCGTTAGCAGCGGTGATACCTGGTACGACTTGATAAGGTAACCCATGCGCCCGCAAGCTTTCAATCTCTTCGCCACCACGCCCAAAAATAAAGGGATCGCCACCTTTTAGACGTACCACACGGCGGCCTTGTTTGGCGCTATTGATGAGCAGCTCATTGATACCCAGTTGTGCGACCGCATGGTTGCTGCGTTTTTTGCCGACAAACACCTTATCGGCATCACGGCGGCATAAGTCTAATACTTGCGGAGAAACTAGGGCATCATAGTAGACGATGTCCGCTTGTTGCATCAGACGCAGCGCCTTAAACGTCAAAAGCTCTGGATCACCAGGGCCTGCACCGACGATATAGACTTCACCGACAGCTGCTCGCGCGGGTTTTGATTGAGTAACCGTTAATTCATCTGTTGCTACAGGCGCAGTGGCCGATAGTGATTCTGTGCTGTGGCTCTGTGAATGCTGGCTAGTCGTCGTGGCAGGACTATTAGCCGGGTTATGGGCATCAGGGTCAACGCTACGATTAGCGCTGCTTTCAATAGCAGCTGCCGTGCTTTCTAAATCTGCTTTTAGCTGGGCAGTGGCCTCACGCTCATTACCGGCAAACATCAGCTGACTGACCTGACCTTCAAAGGCGCGCTCCCAAAACTGTCGACGTCCTGTCAGGGTTGGTATTTTGGTTTTTACCTCTGCTCGAAACTCACCAGCAAGCTTGGCCAGTTTGCCATAACCTTGCGGAATTAGAGTTTCAAGACGTGCACGCAGTAGACGTGCCAGCACGGGCGCTTTACCATTAGAGGAGATACCAATCACAATGGGATTGCGATCGACAATGGCAGGAAATATAAAATCGCATAAATGCGGGGTATCAACCACATTTACCGGAATATTAAGATTGCTAGCATCAGCGTGAACTTGATGATTGAGCGTCTCGTCATCTGTTGCCGCGATGATGACTCGTGCACCTGACATATACGTTTTATTATAATTTTTATAGATAAGCTCATGCTTATCGTCTGATAACAAGGCTTGTATTTCAGCGCTAATATTGGGCGCAAGGATTGTAATGCAAGCTCCAGCGCGGCTGAGTAAGTCGGCTTTACGTAGCGCCACATCGCCGCCGCCAACGATCAGTACTTTGCGGTCTTCTAATTTAAAAAACAATGGAAAGGTGTTCATAGCATCACCAATTATTCAATCAATATAAAATATGCCACCATTATGAGGTATCACAGGCATGCGCTCACGTAGTGAATTGGCATTAGCATATTCGTTTTTGTCATGATAAAGGTGTGTTTTGATAGGAAAGGGAATAGATACGAGAGTAATTAGGAAAATATGTATCATAAAAAATCCCTCTTACGTAAGGGTAAGAGGGATTTTAAAATCATGGGTTACTGCAACGCGTGACTACAGCTGCGTATGCAAACCACACTCACGGCTTTCTTCTACCTTAGTCGGATCAAAGTAATCAAACTCATTTGGCAAATTATGCTCTTCAAGATACACGTCTAAATCAGCGTCTGTTTTTTCAAATAAAGGTGCAACTTTTAGCACGCCATCTTTTGATAAGCTAAGCACATCAAGACCTTGGCGGAATTCGGTTTGATCTTTACGGATGGCATTAAACCACACGTCAGGCTTTAGTTCGTCTAGTGCACGGCGGAATGGCTCAAGTTTTACTTGATCGGTGAATTCATCATGCTGTGGGTTATCAATGCCTGGGATGCCATTCATGGTCGCGTCACGATAGGCGGCCGTTTGCTTAGGAATATAAGTGATGACGTTTAAGTTTAAATCACGAATAACTTTATTGGCAAACTGATACGTCGCGTCCGTGTTGTAGCCTGAGTCCACCCACAATACGGTGATATCGGGGCGCTGCTTGGCGACCAAATGCAAGATCGCTGATTCATAAGGACGGAAGTTAGTGGTGATAATTGGGTTTTTAGCTTGTGTTAGTGCCCATGCCACGATTTCTTCTGGTGATTTGCCTTGCAGGTCTTGGTTAGCTTGGTCGATATCTATATTTGGGTGTAACTGGCTCATAATACGTTCCTTAAATGGGATTAGTTTAACAAGTGAGTTAGAAAAAGCTTAATACATGAGTGTCGTAGGCCGTAGCTTTAGCCAGCATTTTGCTTTCGCAAAGGTTTAAGCTAGGCTAAAGCTACAGCCTACAAAAGAAAGTTAGCTATTCAAAAGAGAGATAACAAAAATTAATTGCCCGAAAACATCGGTAAGTCGGCGGCATTGCGACCATCATAACTGCTAGCAAGGGCAGTAAACGCTTGGTCAATACTAAATTTAGAGTCTGGTTGCATGTCATGCTCACTGAGCACAAAGCTGTCAACACCTACGCGTAATAGATACGCAATTTGATCACGGCCAAACTCGCCAGCGACACGAATCTCACCTTGATAGCCCATTTGACGTAGCGTTTGAGCGAAGCTAAAGTTGCGTCCATCAGCGAATTTAGGAACATGAATGACGATGAGCGCCTTCTTTATTAGCAGCTCACTTAGCTCTGTCAGTGCATTCGCATCCGTATCAGCAGTCACCCATAATCCAATACGGCTGCTATGCTGGACTATCAGCTCATACACCTCTTTGACCAAACCACTTGCCAGCGCCCCTGAACCGTTCAATAAATCAGCGAGTGGTACTAGGACGTCAGGTTTTTCTTGTCTTTGTAGCAGCTCAAGTAAAGTGAGGTCTATCGAGGCGATACCATCTGGCAATGTGTCAGTGGTTAACGCATGCCAGCTATCTTTATGGCTAATATCGACGCCGTGACTATCCAAAATGTGGTGATTAGCCATAGACCTTCTCCTTAAAGGGATCAATACCGACGCGCTCGACCAATTCGCCAAAGCTTTCAACGTCATTATCGGTGGTGGCACGCAGATCGACATAGACGTCAACGATCTTTTGAATGGTGTCAGCGACCGCTTCAGTAGGGACGGAACGGCCGAGTATTTTGCCAAGCTTGGCATCGTTGCTTGAATTGCCGCCAAGGCTGATCTGGTACCAGTTTTCGCCTTTTTTATCGACACCCAAGATACCGATATCGCCAGTATGATGGTGTGCACAGGCATTGATACAGCCCGACATATTGAGGCGGATATCGCCAAGATCGTATAGATAATCTAAATCAGTAAACTGCTTCTCGATTTGCTCAGCAATATTATGCGTGGTGGCATTGGCAAGCGAGCAATAATCCCAACCAGGGCAGACAATCATGTCCGTTAAAGTGTTGATATTCGGACGGGCCAGATGTAGGTCGACCAATTTTTGCCATAGCTCGTATAACTGATTGGTTTGCACGTCAGCGAAGACAAGATTTTGCTGATAGGTGCCGCGCAGTTCGCCAAAGCTGTATTGGTCTGCAAGATCAGCGAGTGCGTCCATTTGGGTATGGGTGACATCACCAGATGGTACATACTTGCCATCGACCAAGCCTGCTTTGAGAGAAATTACCACCGCCCGATAACCGGCAACTTTATGTGCCACGGTATTTTGGTTATACCAATTGGCAAAGTCTTTATCAGCGCTTAATTGCTGCTGTAGATCGGATTGTGCTTGTAGCGCATCAAAGGCTACATAATCAGGCTCACTAAAGAAGCTGGTAGCAGTCTCAAAGTTTGCATCAGTCAGCGTCAGCGGCCCGTCTTTGGTATGCGCTTCCCATTCGGCATCGACCAATTTAGCAAACGCAGGGCCGCCTAAGGTATCGACCAAGATTTTAATTCGTGATTTGTACTTGCTACCTTTATCACGCCGACCATGCAGGTTATAGACACGCAATATAGCGTCTAAATAGCTAAGCAGATGCTGACGTGGCAAAAACTTATTGATGACTTTGCCAAGCACAGGAATACGTCCAAGACCGCCGCCAACTAGGACTTCAAAGCCAAGCTCGCCGTCTTCGTTTTTCTTAAGGTGCAGACCAACATCGTGTACTTGCGTCGCTGCACGGTCCTCATCGGTACCAATCACAGCAATCTTAAATTTACGCGGTAAAAAAGCAAACTCAGGATGAAAGGTCGACCACTGGCGAATGATTTCGCAGTAGGGACGTGGATCGGCAATTTCATTTTGATGAATACCGGCATAAGGATCAGTCGTGGTATTACGAATACAGTTACCAGAAGTTTGTATTGAGTGCATCTGTACCGAGGCCAGCTCCGCCAAAATATCTGGCACATCTTCTAGCTTTGGCCAATTCAGCTGAATATTGGTACGGGTCGTGAAATGCCCGTAGCCTTTGTCATATTTACGGGTAATTTCAGCCAATTTACGCAATTGATAGCTGGCAAGTAACCCATAAGGAATGGCAATACGCAACATTGGCGCATAACGTTGAATATAGAGGCCGTTCTGCAAACGCAGCGGCAAAAATTGCTCTTCTGGGAGTTCACCTGCCAAAAACCGCTCGGTTTGGTCGCGAAATTGGGCGACTCGTTCCTCTACCAAGGTCTGGTCAGCGTAATTATATTGATACATGACGTAATCTCAATGTTGTTTTTAGTCTTTAAAGCCGCAACGGAAATGATTCGCGTGCGCTAAATATTATGGCTAGTCGCAGTGTATACACCGTAATTGCACCATCATATAAGTTTGCGTCTATAAACATAAATTCCTTTAAGACATATCCATATCCAAAGTCAGCATAAATTTTCATAAAGAAAGTTAGGTAGCCTATGTTTATTCAATTTATCACCACCTATAAAGGTTTTAAAAAATGACATCTACTACGCCTAACCAACAACTATCAAAACTTGTGCCACCACATGGCAGCAAGGATCTTAAGCCGTTACTATTAAAGGATGATGCCCGCAAGCAAGCATTGAAACTTGCCAGCAGCTTGCCGACGATTACCCTGAGCTCACGTGAGCGTGGCGATTTGATTATGCTGGGTATTGGTGGATTTACCCCGCTCAATGGTTTTATGAACCAAGCGGACTGGCAAGGGGTGGTTGATGATATGCGTCTGCAAAGTGGCGACAACGCTGGCTTGTTTTGGCCGATTCCCATCACTTTATCAGCGCCAAAAGAAACTGCCGACAGCCTAAATCAAGGTGATAAGGTCGCGTTAGTGGCACAAGATGGCGAAATTATGGGTATCTTAACGGTAGAAGAGACCTATACCATCGATAAAGAACATGAGTGTCAGCAAGTCTTTACCACCACGGATTCTGAGCATCCGGGCGTGCAGCAAGTACTTAACCAAGGTGAAGTAAACATTGCAGGTAGCGTCGAAGTATTGAGCGAAGGTGAGTTCCCAACGCTATATCCAGAGATTTATAAAACCCCTGCTGAAACCCGCGCTATTTTGGACACTAAAGGCTGGAAGACGGTTGCCGCTTTCCAAACGCGTAATCCAATGCATCGCTCACACGAATACCTTGCCAAGATTGCCATTGAAATCTGCGATGGAGTCTTGATTCATTCATTGCTAGGGGCATTAAAGCCAGGTGATATCCCAGCTGACGTTCGCCAAGAGGCCATCAAAACCTTGATTGATAATTACTTTAAGCAAGATACCGTTATTCAGGCAGGTTATCCGCTAGATATGCGCTATGCTGGGCCGCGCGAGGCACTACTACATGCGGTATTCCGTCAAAACTACGGCTGTAGCCATCTGATTGTTGGTCGTGATCATGCAGGTGTCGGTGATTATTATGGCGCCTTTGACGCACAGACTATCTTTGAATATGTTGGTAAAGACGACCTAATTACTCAGCCGCTAAAGATCGGTTGGACGTTTTGGTGTAATGCTTGTAATGCCATGGCCTCTGATAAGACTTGCCCGCATGAAGCATCTGAGCATGTCAAAGTATCAGGTACTAAGTTGCGTAAAGCGCTATCAGAAGACCTTGAGGTACCAGACAACTTTAGCCGTCCTGAAGTATTGCAGATTTTACGTAATTATTATGCCGGTATCGCTATCGATGACCGTGCTGAGGTCAAGTTAACTGGTGCATCTGCCGTATAGGGTGTTTTATAGTTTATAAAATTGCTAGATAAAAAAGGTGCCAGATTTAACGTCT
>NZ_LNUO01000096.1:0-6393 GCF_001462175.1 Psychrobacter sp. ENNN9_III | reverse complement strand
AGGTGCCACGATTTAACGTCTGACACCTTTTTTTATTAATAATTCAAGTTTAGCAGTTCAAAAATAATGAGTTAATAATGAGTTTAGGTTAGCTCTAAATTGCTTTGAAGCTTCTGATAGTCGCCAACTAGCGTACCGCCGCCAGAACAAAACTGATTGAGTGCGTACTTATCTTGACTATCAATAGTTAGCTTGCCATCTTTGAATTGAAAAAAAGCCATACTGTCGTTAACGGTCGTTTGAAAAATAACGCCGTGCGCTTTATCTTGACCCATCAAGGTCGCCTGACCATCAAAATGGCAGGTCGGTTTTTTTACATCGCTACGAGCACGTACTTTTATATTAATCTGGTCGCTGTTATCTGCATCATCTGTCCGTACCATGACTCCCACCCAATCACTACCTTGCGCCCGTTTGTCATAACCTGAGGACGCATAATCACCAACGACCTTTTGTATAGCAGGCGTTTGAATAACAGTAGCACTCTTTGCCGTACTATCAACGATCAAATCATTATTATAGCTACAACCTGTCATGGTAGTGAGGGCAGTGGTCGCGAAAAGTATTATCGCAATAGAAGGGGATGCGTGGCGGTGTTGATATTTAATCATAAAAGAGCCTCCTTTGACGCTAATGAATGGTAGGCAGAATGTATGGCAAGCCATGACTATCCGCTAAATGATTAGAGTATGCCACAGTCTAGGACAGAACTCTCTTATCGCCTTATAGGATAAACGTTACGTAAACTTGCCCGCTATAGAGTAATGGATAGGTACTTATGCCAAGTTCATCACTCGATAAGCCTAATTGTCACTAAGCGCTCAACAAACAAGCTGCTAGCATAGCTTCGATCATCACATAACTCATCTCAATATCTGCTGCACTTAATACTTTAATAAAAATAAACCTTTATCCAATACTCCAATTCTGCAGAGAACTATCATGCAACTGATTACCGAAACTATTAACGCCTTATCTAACGCCTCATCGCCTCGTAGCAAGCACGATGTAAGACACGCCCAGAAAAATATGTTACCGCGTACTTTAATGATAGGTGGCGCATTTACAGCGCTGATACTAATGACAGGCTGTAGCCCGACACAGGCCACTCAAAACGATGCAGAACAAGCAGCGGGCGATGCGAAAAACATTAGTCTTTTGAATGTCTCTTATGATGTATCACGCGATTTTTATAAAGAATACAACACACTATTCAGTAGCGCTTATCAGGTTGAACATCCAAACAGTAAAGTGAGCATCAATCAATCGCACGGTGGCTCTAGCAAACAAGCGCTGTCTGTCGCTAATGGCTTACAAGCGGATGTAGTGACCCTAAACCAAGCAACCGACATGAACCTACTGGTGGAAAAAGGCTTGGTGGGCGCCAATTGGCAGCAAGCATTACCAAACAATGCCATACCTTATACCAGTACCATGGTGTTATTGGTGCGCGATGGCAATCCAAAAAATATTCAAGATTGGCAGGATCTGGCGCGTAATGATGTTGATGTAGTCATGCCAAACCCTAAAACGAGTGGCACCGCGCGTTATGCCTTTTTAGGGGCGTATGGGTATGGACTACATCATTTTAAAGAAAGCGTACAAAGCTCTGCCAAAACCGATGACTTTATTAAAAAGTTACTAGCAAACGTCGTCACTTATGACAATGGCGCCCGTGCCGCAACGACCAGTTTTACCCAGCGCGGGCTAGGGGACGTACTCATCACGACTGAAAATGAGGCACATTTAGTCACCAAAAAATACGCTAAAGGTCAGACTGAGCTCATTTATCCAAGCTACTCTATTACCATTAATAATCCAGTCGCCGTGGTCGATACTGTTACTGAAAAAAATGGTAATGCAGATGCAGCAAATACTTACCTAAAAGGTTTATGGGATAAGCCTGCACAGGAGTTAATGGCGCAGATGTATCTACGCCCCAGTGATAAAGCCGTTCTTTCCGCGCATAAAGGTACGCTACCTGATATCAATACTTTTGAGCCAATAACTGTCTTTGGGTCATGGGAGCAAATTATGGATAATTTCTTTGTCGATGGTGGAATTTTTGATCAGTTGGCACAGGCAGAGCAATGATGTTTTAAGTCGCGCGCAACTTGCTAACTCATTCACTTGCCAGTTGTCAGGCAAAAATCAGTTAAGAGTTTCTACCAAAAATGACTGTCTTTGACTCTCTACTTAGAATGTCCTCAACAGAATCTTACCAAATGCTTAATAAGTTTAATGTTCTTTCTTTATTATTCCATTTTGGCAATAACATACGCATATTAGTCATTAAACATAATAAGCTGGCACTGTTAGCATACTTGCATTACATAACAAACATTTTTGAGGCATTTATGACATCTTACGCGGCAGGCTATCAACAAAAAAGTAAAGCGCTTAGCGTATTAAGTATTGCAGGCGTTGCGCTCACACTTGGAATCGCTGGCTGTAGTAATAATGAGCAGGCAGATAGTACGGCGACTACAGAGGGTACAGCGGCGACATCAGAAGGGCAGAACATCGAGCTGCTAAACGTCTCTTATGATGTGGCACGTGACTATTATAAAGACTACAACCCACTATTCGTTGAGCACTATAAAAGCGAGCATCCAGACAGTAATATTCTAATCAAACAGTCACATGGTGGCTCAAGTAAACAAGCATTGTCTGTGGCCAACGGTCTGCAAGCAGATGTCGCTACCATGAACCAAGGCTCAGATATCGAGCTACTTGAGAAAAAAGGCTTGGTTGAAGCAGACTGGGAATCTCAGTTTCCTGATAACGCCGTGCCTTTTACCAGTACCATTGTATTTTTGGTACGTAAAGACAATCCAAAAGGTATCAGCGACTGGGAAGATTTAACCAAAGATGGCATTGAGATCGTCATGGCCAACCCAAAAGTCACAGGTAATGGTCGTTATGCGTTCTTAGGGGCTTACGGTTATGGTTTACATGCTTTTGATAACCAAGAAGACAAGGCCAAAAACTATGTTAAAGACATGCTAAAAAATGTCAAAGTCTATGAAAACGGTGGACGTGCTGCAACGACGACCTTTGTTCAACGCGGTATTGGCGATGTCTTGGTCACCTTTGAGAACGAAGCCAACTTGGCCGCGACTGATTTTGGCGCTGGTCAAGTAGATATCGTTTATCCTAAATACTCTATTAAATCAGAAAGCCCTGTTGCTATTGTTAAGGCAGTGACGGATAAAAAAGGTACTACGGACGCGGCAAAAGCGTATCTTGATTACCTATGGAGTGAGCCAGCTCAGCAATTGGCCGCTGACCTTTACTTACGTCCTAGCGTCAAAAGTGTCCTTGATAAAAACGGTGACAAACTACCACCAGTTGAAACTTTCCGCCCAAATGATGCTTTTGGCACCTGGGATGAGATTATGGGTACTTACTTCAGTGATGGCGGTGTATTCGATCAATTAGCTATTAATGCCCCACAGTAAATAGCTGGTACGAATGTAATAGAGCTGCTTAAAAAGTACGATAGCTTCTCATAAGGTAATTTGACAAGTAGCGTCCAACCATATAAAGGACATGGCCACCTGCGCTATGTCCTTTGTACCGTAAGCAAGCTAATAATACAGTCGATACAACGTGGTCGGCACTCTAAATATCATTGCTAAGTACCGAATTAAGTGTCAAACCAAGCTCTGAACTAGTACTGACGTTAGGCAATAGGACATCACTATGAATGCAAAAACATCTTCTGCCAATAAATCCCTTCATAAAAAAGGTTGGTTGACCCGTTTACGTCAGCGCAACGTGTTGCCAGGGTTTGGTCTGAGCATGGGCATCACGGTCTTTAGCTTGTCGTTATTGGTAGTCCTACCGTTTGCGATGATGGCCTACACCACGACACAGATGGGCTGGACAGGGTTTTGGGAGACCATTAGTCAACCACAAGTGACAGCTGCTATCAAGCTAAGTTTATGGATGTCGTTTTTGGCCATGCTTACCAACATGGTGTTTGGTACGCTAGTTGCGTGGGTACTTGTTCGTTATGAATTTTGGGGCAAGTCAATGATTAACGCCTTGGTTGATTTGCCATTTGCGCTGCCGACCGCAGTCACGGGTATCTCACTTGCCACACTTTATGCACCTAATGGTCTGATTGGTCAGTGGTTTGCCAAGTTCGATATCCAAGTCGCTTTTACCCCATTAGGTATTTGGCTGGCTTTAGTGGTAGTGAGTTTTCCGTTTATTGTCCGGGCGGTGCAGCCGGTATTGGCGGAGTTGTCTGTTGAGTTTGAAGAAGCTGCTGCGGTATTGGGTGCCAATCGCTTAACGACCTTTCGCAAAGTTATTTTACCGGAGCTACTACCAGCACTGCTGATGGGTGCTGGCATGATGTTTGCGCGTGCTACTGGCGAGTATGGTTCAGTGATTTTTATTGCGGGTAATATCCCTATGCAATCTGAGATTTTACCACTCATCATTATCAGTAAGCTTGAGCAATTTGATGTGCAAGGCGCATCAGCCGTTGCATTATTTATGCTACTGATCTCATTTGTGATTTTATTAACCATCAATATTGCTCAGTGGAAACTGTCGCGCCGTGTGGGAGCTCGCTAACATGCAAATATCTAATAGCTATGATTATCAGAGCAATCCTGCAACCAAAGACACTCCTTGGATACGGCGCACCTTTATTGCTGTTGCTGTTTTATTTATGATCGTCATGTTAGTCATACCACTACTGGCAGTGTTTTATGAAGCTTTTAAGAATGGCTGGCAGCTCTATATCGCCTCGCTCGTTGATCCAGAAGCCCTACAAGCGATCAAGCTAACATTGATCACCGCTGGTATCGTGTTACCGATCAATATGGTCATGGGTATTGCGATTGCTTGGCTGGTCACGCGTTATCAATTTAAAGGCAAACAGCTGGTCACCACCTTGCTTGATTTGCCGTTTTCGGTATCGCCTGTAGTAGCAGGTTTGATGTTTGTGTTGTTATTTGGTCTGAACTCTACCGTTGGCGGCTGGCTTGAGGGCATGGGTTTTCAGGTAATTTATGCTGTTCCTGGTATTGTATTAGCGACGTTGTTTGTCACCTTTCCATTTGTCGCGCGTGAGCTGATACCGCTGATGCAGACGCAAGGCGATAGTGAAGAGCAAGCCGCGCTTACTCTAGGCGCGAGTGGTTGGCAGACTTTTTGGCATGTCACCTTGCCAAATATCAAATGGGCCTTACTTTATGGCTTGATTTTGACCAATGCGCGGGCAATGGGCGAGTTTGGCGCAGTCAGCGTGGTATCGGGTCATATTCGCGGTGAGACTAATACCATGCCACTATTGGTTGAGATCGCTTATAACGATTATAACTTTACTGCCGCATTTGCGTTATCAAGCTTATTGGCAGCCCTTGCCTTGGTAACGCTCCTCATACAGCAAGTCATGACCAAATTACAAGAACGCAAGTTTGCCAAATCCGAACGGCTGATTAGTGCACCCGAACTACCAGTGAGTGCCAGTGCCACCGACACCACGGCGTCACAGACCGCTAACAGCTCAGGAAATATATAAGTAAAATGGTCTCAATAAGGAATGACCGACTTAAATACGATTAACGCTGTAGCCGATAAATAATTTGTCACGATAAGAAAAATATAATCAAAGGTACCATTATGAGCATCGAAATTCGTAACGTAAATAAAAATTTTGGTAACTTTACCGCCTTGGATAACATCAACATTACCGTTCCTACTGGTAAATTGACCACTTTGCTTGGACCATCAGGCTGCGGTAAAACCACTTTGCTACGTATTATTGCTGGTCTTGAATATGCAGATTCTGGACAGATACTTTTTGATGAGCTTGATGTAACTAACACACCGGTACAAAAACGCCATATTGGCTTTATGTTTCAGCACTATGCGCTATTTCGACATAAAAATATCGCTGATAATATAGCATTTGGACTAACGTTATTACCAAAGAATGAACGTCCTAGTAAGACTGATATCAACAAGCGCGTGGCCGAGCTATTAGACTTGGTACAGTTGCCACAACTGGCGAATGCTTATCCTCATCAGCTCTCTGGGGGTCAGCGTCAGCGGATTGCACTGGCACGCGCTTTAGCGGTTAAGCCAAAGTTGCTACTGCTTGATGAGCCATTTGGTGCGCTTGATGCTAAAGTACGTAAAGAGCTACGTACTTGGTTAAAAGATATTCACCATGAGCTTGGTATTACCAGTATTATGGTGACGCACGATCAAGAAGAGGCTCGTGCAGTGTCAGATGAGATTGTGGTTATGAATCATGGTCATGTAGAGCAGGTGGGGACCTCAGAAGAGTTGATTCATCATCCAGCCAATACTTTTGTGAGTGACTTTTTAGACTTAGTCTAATAAATGTCATGGAGCATAAAAAAAGAC
>NZ_LNUO01000095.1:0-47130 GCF_001462175.1 Psychrobacter sp. ENNN9_III | reverse complement strand
CATAGAGAAAGTTTTACTATTAGCTGGCTTCTGGCTGGCTTTGAAGCGTCTTATAAGTAATTTCTAATATCTCTTGACACCATTCTGGTAAGTCATCCGCTACTTCATACCACATCCATGTACCTTCGCGCGAACAGCTAAGAATTCCTAGCTTTTTTAGGTGATTTAGGTGACGAGAAACCGTAGGCTGCGGTTGGTCAAGTAGATCTACCAATTCACATACGCAGCGCGATTCTTTATTAAATAGAATCTGGAACAACTTCAAACGAGTTGGGTCAGACAGTACTTTAAACAAATCAAGAGGCTGCATAGCAAAGTTGTTATTAGACATAGAGTATATTCCAAATAGATTGTCACGCTTACTTATGAATTTTATTCATCCTAATAAGAGAGAAGTTAAGTGGTTAATAAAATAGATAATCCATTACCCAGTAGTATCCGATAACTTACTATCTAATTAATTGAGTCATTAAAAAGCATTCATTCAGTAAAAAAATTGAAGCATAATTGTATGGGTTTGATAGAGACGATCAGTCTAGTCTTAGCTAGTCAAACTGCGTCTAGCTACAGACAAACATTAAATATTCAAACACTGAATATTTCAAACAGGCCGTCTATATATACATATAAAGTACAAACTAAAACAATAAAAAACATTTAAGCAACTGAAAACAATAATAACACAAAATATATATTTAGATATACAAGAATATTATATATATATCCACTTATCTCTATTTTAACACCGTTCATCGGGAATACATTAATATTTACGAATATATAAATATATTTTTTTATATTGTGACAGAGGTAAACTAATTTTTTTATATCTAATGTATTAATATCAATGCCTTAAACCTAAATACTCAAAACCGGTTAATATTAAAACAATTATTGTAAATGGTAATAATTATCGTTATTATAAACAACATTAACAAGCTATAGCGATAGGAGCAAATTATGTACGTATGTATCTGTAACGATGTAAAAGAGAAGCAAATTCAAGCAGCTATTGCTTCAGGAATCGATACCCTCGATGGCTTAAAAGACTCTCTTGATGTTGCTACCTGTTGTGGTTGCTGCGAACCTATGGTCAATGACTATTTAAATGAGCATCATGCCAAACTTGATATATTGGCTTATGCGGTTTAATAGATGCAATTGTTATGCCAATAAAAAGAAAGTCTTTGGTTCATGACAGTTAATTGACAAAGATAGATTTAAAATAAGACAGATTCCAAAAATGGACTGTTCATCACTAGCATGTAGTGACCTTTTACTCATCCTCATTTGCTATGTTAAGCTGTGCTTGACCTCTATTTGACCTTATTACAACAATTGCTCTTGCAACGATTCTAATTATTGTTCTCAACTGATATCTTATTATTAGTTCATAACGTTACAAGCCTTATCCCGCCTTTGTGCTACTATATTTATTTAGTACTATTAGATACTCTAGTAGCATATCTAATACATTTAAAGATGAGTAAATGACTTACGAAGACGTCTTTTTTGTGCTAATAGAGCAATTCTAAAATATATAAGAAGTTGTGCCAATCTAGGAACAGGAGTACACGTTATGATAGGTAGCCAAAAAGTCATTGATTATTTGAATTTTTTGTTGGGCGGTGAGCTTGCTGCACGCGATCAGTATTTTATTCATTCAGAGATGTATGCTGAGTGGCATTATGGCAAGCTGTACGATCGCATCCATCATGAAATGGAAGACGAGACTTTACATGCGCAGGCCATTATTCGCCGTATTTTGATGCTCAGCGGTACGCCAAAGATGAGCGTTGATGAGATTAAAATTGGGAGCACAGTTCCTGAAATGCTGCAGTTTGACCTTGATTTAGAGTATCAAGTACAGCAGCATCTAAAAGACGGTATTGCTCTGTGTGAAGAAGAGCAGGATTATGTTACCCGTGAGATGTTGGTCGAGCAGCTTAAAGATACCGAAGAAGATCATGCGCATTGGTTAGAGCAGCAGCTACGCCTTATCGATATGATCGGACTACCTAACTATCTGCAAAGCCAAATGGCGGAAGTGTCTCCTGATATTGTCTAGTATCGTCATACTGAGCTGCAATAATTAGAGCACGTATCAATAGATTGAATAGATTAGGGAGAGAAAATATGAAAGGGGATAAAGAGGTCATTCGCGCCTTAAATAAAGTACTCGGACAGTCATTAATTGCGATCAATCAGTACTTTTTGCATGCACGCATCGCTCGTCATTGGGGGCTTGAAGCGTTAAACGACAATTGTTACAAACAGTCTATCGCTGAGATGAAGTGGTCGGATGATTTGATTGCACGTATTTTGTTATTAGGCGGTCTGCCAAACTTACAAGATTATGGCAAGATGTTTATCGCAGAAGACGTACCTGAAATGATTGATTGTAACCTGCGTTTAGAAAAGCAAAAATTTGCTATTATCACTGACGCGATTACCTTATGTGAAACCCATCGCGATTATGTATCACGCCAGCTGTTGGTCACTCTAAAAGACGGTAATGAGGAATATGAAGACTGGCTTGAGACCCAAGAAGACTTGATACAAAGCATCGGGGTAGAGCGCTATATTCAGTCGCAAATGCATGACGACGACGCACCGTAAATAGCCATCATTTCGCTATACTTGCCAGCTTGTTTATTGAGTATCTCTCTTGGGATACATAAAAGGACAAGCTGGTATTTTTATGCCTATTTGATTCATGGTGATTTAATTCCTGTGGTTTTAGGCCCTTTAGATAGGTATCGACTGAACGCGTCACCCGCCCTAATAAAACACAACCTAGTATAAACCGCGACCATCTTCAGGCTTAAGTCGTAAAAAATACAGCCCTGATAAAATGGTCAAAATCCCCAGTATCCAATACGTCGTCTGAAACGCCGCCAGCGTATCTAGTCCAAAGCGCTCACGTAATAGGTTGAGCACCGCCGCCCCAAAGGCAATGCCAAAGCCAATTGCTAGCTGCTGATTGACTGCCATTAGGCTATTGCCGCTACTGGTCTGCGCGCCTTCCAAATCGCCAATGGTAATGGTGTTCATTGCGCTAAACTGCATAGAGTTACACGCGCCCATCACAATAAGCAGCGGGATAAACCATAGCCAATTATCAGGGTTGTCGAACTGTGCTAACACGATAATTAATAGGCCGATTAATAAAGTATTTAATACTAAAACCTTACGGTAGCTAAAGCGCTGGATGATTTTGCTGACCCAAGGTTTGATACCGATGGCACCAATGGCGATAGGCGCAAGCAGCCAGCCTGCCTGTGAGGGCGAGTACTCAAACACCACTTGTAATAAGAGCGGCAGTAAGAACGGCACAGCACTGATGCCCAAACGGGTAAATAAATTGCCCGTGATACCGATACGAAAGGTACGAATATCAAATAGGCTCAGTGGAAATAAAGGCGCGGGACGGCGTTTGGCATGTGCCAGATAAGCGCCTAGCAATACGCTGGCTGCCACCGCTAGCAGCAGACCATACACACCGCGGCCCACCTGCGAGCCAAACTCTACGGCGAGAGTAAATCCGCAAGCTGCTGCCGCAAACAGCCCAAAGCCTAACCAATCAAGGCGCTTGGTGTCTTCAAACAAAGCAGGCACCAGTTTTTTGCCCATAACAAACCCTAAAACACCCATCGGAATATTGATCAAAAATATCCAATGCCAACTGGCATACTGGACGATATAGCCGCCCAACACCGGCCCCACGAGCGGCGCAACCAAGGCCGGTATCACGGCAAAGTTCATCACGGTCAGTAGCTTGTTGCGCGGATAAGACTTGACCAATATCAAGCGCGCAACAGGCGTCATCATAGCCCCGCCAATCCCTTGTATCACCCGCGAGCCTATCAAAAAGTCCAGTGTTGGCGAAGCCGCGCACAGTAGCGAGCCGACAGAAAATATCACAATGGCGGTCAAAAAGATGCGCCGCGTGCCGTATTTGTCCGCCAAAAAGCCACTGATAGGGATAAAAATCGCCAACGTTAGCGCGTAGCTGATGACTGCCCATTGCATCTTAAGCGGAGACTCGCCCAATGCTTGAGCCATCTGTGGCAAAGAAGTGTTTAGGATGGTCGCATCTAATATCTGCATAAAAAGGGCTACCGCTAACACGTAGGGCAGGTATTTCTCTTGCGTTGGGGTTAGCGTTACCATGTGACTCTCATTGGATTTTTGATATTAAGACAAGCAAAACGGTCTGTTTATATAGTCAAACTAGAATAGGATTGGTACAGCTCAGACGAGCAAAGGGGTACAAATAGTACTATGAGCCGGACGAACACCCTAATGGTTTTATTGATGATAGGTGATAACCGATGCAAGGTGAGTAGTATAAGAAAGAGTGGCGCGAAATAACAGTGAATCAAGGTAGCGTTTTATAAAAGGCAGTATTGAAAGCACTACACTGATTACAAGAGAGAACTTTAATGTACAGGTAAGTTCTCGCTATAGTAAACCTTGTCTTGCCGCTTAAGTAACAAATAAGCGCATCGTATTCGCTGATAAAACATCGATAACTTTATAAACATGAACTAAGAACCCTATATTAAGGATATGTCATGAGTCAGGATAATAACCAGTCTAATAACAATACTAATGAGCAAAATGAGACCTACACACCGCCAAAAGTTTGGGTACAAGACAAAGACAATGGCGGCAAGTTTGCTAATATCAATCGTCCAACCGCCGGCGCGCGCTACGAGCAAGCGCTGCCTGTGGGCGATGCGCCTTTGCAGCTGTATTCGCTCAACACCCCAAATGGCGTCAAGGTAAATATCCTTTTAGAAGAGCTGGCTGAGCTGGGCGTCAAAGGCGCTGAGTATGATGCCTATAAAATTGATATCTCTGAAGGCGCCCAGTTTGGCTCAGGGTTTGTGGACATAAACCCCAACTCAAAAATACCAGCTCTAGTCGATCATGCCAATAGTGAAGCCGGCAAGCCTGTGGCGATTTTTGAGTCTGGCGCTATCATGATGTATTTGGCCGAAAAGTTTGGTAAATTTATCCCGCTATCTTTAGGAAAGGCGCGCGCAGATTGTCTGTCTTGGGTTATGTGGCAGATGGGTAGTGCGCCTTTCTTAGGTGGCGGTTTTGGGCATTTTTATGCTTATGCGCCTGAGCCTTTAGAGTATCCCATAAACCGCTATACAATGGAGACCAAACGCCAGCTTGATGTGCTAAACAAACACTTGAAACACCATAAATACATGGGCGGTGATGATGATGCTGATTACAATATCGCTGATATGATCATTTGGGCATGGTATGGACAATTAGTGCTTGGGAAGCTCTATGATGCCGCTGAATTTTTACAAGTAGATGAGTATGAGCATGTCAAACGCTGGGCAAAAAATATCGCTGAGCGTCCAGCAGTTAAGCGTGCTGTAGACTTAAGTTTAAAACCTATCGTTTAAACAACTGCTTGCTATTGATCTAAGATATTTTTTAAGGGTTTACGTTGTTTTGTTTAACTAAATTTTATTCGATAGCTGCTTTTACAATCGTGATTTTTATGAATCATTTGTATTTTAAGTGAGTAATAGTGTGTAGGCTGATTAATACAATATTGATCGGCCTTTTTATAAAAAATGATTGAAATAATTCTGATAACTGATTGAAAGTTGTTTGCTTGTGGCTTTACAGAATGATACATTGTAATAACAGACCGAAACGTCAGTGAGTTGAGGTGGCAAGTTACTGTGTTCATTGAGATTCATTTTTTATATTTCCTCTGTTGGTGAGTGAGAATTATGAAGGGTTTATTTTATAAGCCTATACAGTCAAATATGGCTGTAGGCAATAATGGTATGAAGTATAAAAATAATAAGAATAAATTGGCTTGGACAAACAGTATCTCGCGGGACAAAGCCCTTAGTGGTCCCTCTTTAAAAAGTATTTTTTCTATTAAAAAAAATAGTATCGTCGACATTATTAGCCATCAGTGCTATAGCAGTGTGTTCGACAAGTAGCGCAGCGGTTGAGCTGACGCATCAAGACTGGCAAGTAGCTTGTGACAATACGCGTACTTGCCGATTAGCAGGTTATCAAGCAGAAAACAGTGATTTTCCTATCTCTATATTACTCATGCGCCGTGCAGGTAGTGAGGCTAACGTCATGGGTAAAGTCAAGCTTGGCGGTGCCAAAGAAAGCTCTACCAAAGCGCTTCTGCAGCTGGGTAATCGTCATCGTATGTCGTTATTTATTGATGGTAAGGATTTGGGAGAAACCAAGCCTTTCTCAACAGTGGCAGGTGATGCAGAGCTGACCGCAACCCAAGTTGCCGCGTTACTTGAGGCGTTGACCAAATCTAGTAAGATTGAGCTGGTTATGCGTAACTCGCGTTGGCAGTTGTCTGACAAGGGCGCAATGGCAGTTATGATAAAGGCTGATGAAGCACAAGGACGAGTAGGGACGCCAAGTGCGCTAGTCAGTACCAATGGCGCAAGCAAGTCTAACAGTAATGTACTACCACCCAAACCTGCTCCTCAACTACGTCTCATAGTGCCTAATATTAGAGCCACCTCAAGCCGTAAAGAGAAGTTTAGTATGAAGCCCTCACAGTTATCTGCATTGACAAAAGGCACGATAGCGAATGTAGATACTGACTGCCCAAATCTAATGGATAAATCACCTTGGCGTATCAGTCGTCTGAATGGATCACAATTGCTAATTCAGCACAACTGCTGGATGGGTGCTTATAATGCAGGAACAGGAATGTGGGTCATGAATGATAAAAAACCCTATGATCCAGTGTTGATAACCACCGAGGCGACCGATTATGCAAATGGTAAGATCAGTTCTGTACAAAAAGGCCGCGGTATTGGTGATTGTTTAAATAAAACCGACTGGATATGGACTGGCAAGAATTTTGTAAAAAGTCATGAGAGTAGTACGGGGCTGTGCCGTATGATTGAAGCAGGCGGAGCATGGCAGCTGCCAACCTATGTATCTGAGGTCAATACCCTGCGTTAAGACAGCTCTATAGATTTACGAAACCCTATTTTTAATTAATAAGCATCATGTTTTTATCGATGCATTAAAAAATAGGTACTGATAGCAGTTTCATTATGCTATACTACGTCGCCACGAAAGTTTAAGCTTTCGTGAATTATGAGATTGATAACATCGCCTGCGATTTTGGGTCTAGGATTGACCATTAGTAATTGTTGCCGATGATTTTGTGTACTTAAATAACGTTTTATAAAACGTCAGTTATTTTTGACTCATATCTTATCTATTGCCCTATGATTGTGGGCTAGATTGGTTGTTATTCGCCCTTATCTGCTTTGGATAAAGCATCGATAATGCGCCTATATCAGACAAGGATAAGACACTCGGCACTACCACCAAAATACGTCAGACAGCATGCACGCATTTATTGTAAAAGCTTAGCTTTAGCAGCTTGGCTTTTAATTATCGACACTTTTTTGTGTTTCGGTAATGTTCAATAAAGGCTGCGTGGTGAACGGTTATCAGTGGTATGCATCAAGCTTGCTGAATGTACAGCAGCTTATACTTACCAAGGATCCTCATGACTGATATCTTATCTACCATCGCCGCTGAAAACGGCATCATCGAAAGCACCGATACTCCAAACACTGACATCTCTAACACGGACGCCACTGCTCAAGCAGCAACAGACGCGGCCTCAGAAGACCAAACAACCTTTAGCGATCTTAATATTGCCAAGCCAATTTTGACGGCGCTTGATCGTATTGGTTATACCAATCCAACACCTATCCAAGCACAAGCCATTCCTTTTGCTCTACAAGGTCGTGACTTATTATTGTCCGCGCAAACCGGTAGTGGTAAAACTGCCGCTTTTGTCATCCCAGTACTCGATCGCCTAAGCCGTGCCACCAGCTTTGATAAGCTCACCAAAGCCCTTATCCTAACGCCAACTCGTGAGCTTGCTCAGCAAGTACATGACAGTGTGCGCACGTACTCAAAAGACATGCGCGGTCTATTCTGTGTGCCGTTGGTCGGCGGTGCGCCATACAATGGTCAGATCACAGCCTTAAGAAAAGGCGTACAGGTCATTGTCGCCACGCCAGGTCGTTTACTTGACCATATCAAAGCAGGCCGTGTCGACTTATCTAACCTTGAAGTACTTGTGCTTGATGAAGCAGACCGTATGCTAGACATGGGTTTTGCTGATGACATCAGTGATATCTTAAGCGCTGCGCCAACGGATCGTCAGACGATTATGTGTTCAGCCACTTGGGATGGTCCTGTCGGCAAAATCGCCGCTAGCTTTACTAAAAACCCTGAGCGTGTGTCTATCAAAGTTGAGTCAGCACATATCGAAGAAAAAGTATACTACTGTGACGACTTTGAGCACAAAAACAGACTGCTTGATAAAGTCGTTTGCCAGCCAGAGATGGAGCAAATCATTATCTTTGCCGCAACCAAACGTAGCACGGAAAAGCTGGCCAAATCGCTACAAGAGCAGGGCCATAAAGCAAGCTTCCTACATGGCGACTTGCCGCAAAGCAAACGTAATCGTATCGTGCAAGACTTGCGTAATGGTAAATGCAAAATCTTAGTGGCGACTGACGTTGCTGCCCGTGGTCTCGATGTGCCAGCCATCTCTCACGTCATCAACTATGACTTACCGCGTCAAACTGAAGACTATGTCCACCGTATTGGCCGCTGTGGCCGTGCTGGTCGTACAGGTGTGGCTATTAGCTTATGTAGCATGGATGATCGTCCACAGCTAAACGCTATTAATCGCTACTTAGATCGTAAAATGGAAGTCTGTGTCATCGAAGGCATGGAGCCAAAGAAAACTTACGTACCGAGTGAAAATAAAGGCCGCGGTCGTGGCCGTGGTCGCGGACGTTCTAACGGTGGTGGTCAAGGCCGTGGCCGTTCAAGCGGTGGTTATGCTGGCAAGTCTACTGGTGGTCGTTCAAGTGATCGCGCAGCTACCGGTCAACGCGCCAGCAACGACAGTGGCTATCAAGGCAAACCAAATGAGCGCTCAGGCGGCAAACCATACCAAGGTAAGCGCAGTGATCCTAACCGCGGTGACGGTAATAGCGCACCGCGCGGTGAACGTGCCGCTTCTGGTCGCGGTCGTCCAAGTGGTAGTCAAGGTCGTCCAGCCAATCGCTCTGACAGCCGCGGTCAAGGTCGTCCAACTGGCGGCAACCGTGGTAGAAACTCGTAATAACGTTAGTTTTAATGGCTAATCACGGTTTATAGTAAAGCCGCTCATTTGGCCCTATAGTAAAGCTGTAAAAAGCCAGATACGTGTTATCTGGCTTTTTTGTGTCTATTCAATTTAGAATTTGGCCAAATAGCAGCTTGCACCTGTTTTTTGCCTTGTCTATACTGACAAACTTTGATTGAACGTACACTCCGGAGCCTTTTGATGCCCGCCACCTCAAGTTTTGCAATTGATAGTTTGCCGTTAGCGTTTGGTATTATTATGGCCATTATCGGCTTGGTGTTCTATACCCAAGGATTGCCCGGTAAGTTTTGGCGACGTTTTTATGCGGTGTTACCCGGTATCGTACTGTGCTGCTTTATACCGGCAACCCTGAATAGCTTGGGCGTTTTTGCTGATGGTATTGGCTCACAGATTTATGGCTTTACGGCTACCTATTTGTTGCCAGCCAGCTTGCTACTGATGACCCTGTCGATGGATGTGCCCAAGATATTGGGTCTAGGTTGGAAAGCCATTGCCATGTTTTTTGCCGCCAGTATTGCCATTATCATCAGTGGTCCGATCAGCTTAGGCATCGCCAAATGGGTGTCGCCCAGTATGTTTAGCGATGACACCTTGTGGCGTGGGTTTTCGGCCGTGGCAGGCAGCTGGATTGGTGGCGCGGCGAATCAGGCGGCGATGAAAGAGCTGTTTGGGGTCAGTGACGACTTATTTGGCATGATGATTCTGGTCGATACCACCAACGCTTCGCTGTGGTTACTCGCGATACTCATCATGGCCAAACACAGCGATAAAATTGATAAATTATTAAGAGCCGATAGCAGCAGTATCGACAAAGTCATCACCGCGGTTGAGAGCTATGAGCGTCACCATGCGCGGCCTGCGACACTCAATGACCTCATGGTGATGTTTGGCCTGTGCTTTGCCATGGTGGGCGTGGCGCACTTTTTGGGCGGACAAATCGCAGGATTTTTTGCGCCTTATAGTTGGGCGGTGCAGTACAGTTTTGCCAGTAGCTTCTTTTGGATGGTGGTCATCATTACCATCATAGGGGTAATCTTTTCCTTTACTAAAATTCGCCGGCTTGATCATGTGGGTGCCTCAAAAGTTGGTACAGTATTTATCTTTGTACTGATCGCAGCTATCGGCATGCAAATCAATCTAGCGGGTATCGTCTCACAGTGGCGACTGCTGCTCATTGGCCTGCTATGGATGAGTATTCACATCGTCATTATTTTTGCTGTTGCTCGGATGATTCGTGCGCCGTTTTTCTTTTTGGCAGTAGGCTCCAATGCCAATACGGGCGGCGCGTCCTCAGCACCGATTGTCGCCACTGCCTTTCATCCTTCCTTGGCACCTGTCGGCGTGTTTTTGGGAATTCTTGGCTATGCGGTCGGTACTTTTGGCGGTTATATCAGCACGCAGATGATGCGGCTGGTGGTGGGCTGAGATTAGAAATATCTCTCTAGGTTGCTAATAGGTATCATTTCATAACAAAAAGCCGACTTAACTGTTGGCTTTTTAATTATACCATCGTCGGTGAGATGTTGAACGATTGGTCAAAATGAATCTTCAAAGTTACAATAATGAGAATATATAAGGATAAAATTATGCAAGCAGCTTATAATCAAAAATTGCTTTCTGGCACCAAGTTTCCTGAGATGGAAGTACAGTTATATAACGGTGAGATGCAGTCATTGGGGAAACCAGCCCATGGCCATGATTGGAAACTGGTCGTTATTTATCGCGGTCAGCATTGCCCGATGTGCACCAAATATCTCAATGAACTTGAGACTAGAAAGGAGTCTTTTTATAAAACAGGTGTCGATATCATTGCGGTATCTGGCGACAGTAAAGAACAGCTAGAAAGCCACTTTGACGATATAGACATCGATTTCCCGATCGCTTATGGTTTGAGTGTTGAGCAAATGAAAACGCTGGGACTTTATATCTCTGACCCGCGCTCAGAAAACGAAACCGATCATCCGTTTGCTGAGCCTGGTATCTACGTGGTTAATGATAAAGGGGATATTCAAGTCGTGGATATCTCAAACAATCCTTTTGTGAGACCTGATCTAAAAACGCTAGCAGAGGGTTTGGCGTTTATCAGAGACAAAGATTATCCAATTCGAGGTACTCACGAGTATTAAACACGGCGCATTATCAATTAAAAAAATACATTAAAAACGTAAAATCTTGATTAAAAAGAGCGTGCCAAGAAAATATCTTGCCACGCTCTTTTTATATCACTTAAGTATAAAGTTATCGTTTTGTCTCTCTATGCTATGAATACGTAAGCCCAGCCATAGCCTACAACCAAGGTGTGTTAACCTCTTGTGAATCAAATCTTATAATAATAATGAGTTAAAAGGAAAGACTGCGGTATGGCCAAGCATAATAACATGAACTTCCACGACCCTTATAACACTCCCAATCATCAACGAAACAAACCACCAAATAGCCACGTTCAAGTCCGAGGCGCACGTGTGCATAATCTAAAAAACGTCGACGTTGACTTGCCACGTGATGCGCTTGTGGTGTTTACGGGCATATCAGGCTCAGGGAAGTCATCGCTGGCGTTTGGGACTTTGTTCGCCGAATCGCAGCGGCGTTATCTCGATTCGGTGTCACCGTATGCAAGGCGTCTGATCGATCAAGTGGACGAGCCAGATGTCGATGCCATAGAAGGTCTGCCACCTGCAGTCGCCTTACAGCAGCAGCGCGGCACGCCTTCTGTACGCTCTTCCGTTGGTAGTGTCACGACCATATCGAACGGCCTGCGGATGTTGTACTCACGGGCTGGCGAGTACCCAGCAGATCAAGAGATGCTCTACGCCGATGCGTTTTCGCCCAATACCCCAGAGGGGGCGTGCCCGATGTGCTCGGGTATTGGCCGAGTGTTTGATGTGACCGAAGAGTTGATGGTGCCTGATGGTAGCAAGTCCATTCGTGAGCGGGCGATTGCATCGTGGCCCGGTGCTTGGCAAGGTCAAAACTTGAGCCGGATATTAACCACGCTTGGCTATGATATCGATACGCCGTGGCACAAATTGCCCAGAAAGTCTCGCGACTGGATTTTATTTACTGATGAGACGCCAACGGTACCAGTCTATCCTGAATATGATATGACGCAAACGCGCGCTGCGATTGAAAAAGGAGAGAAGCCCAATTATATGGGTACCTATATCAGCGCCAAAAACTTTATTTTAAATGCCTTTACCACCACGCAAAGCCCACGGGTCAAAAAACGGGTCTCGCAGTTTATGCAAATATCTGTATGCCCAGAATGTCATGGCAAAAAGCTCAAAAAAGAATCGCTATCAGTAAAGTTTGTAGGGCTGGATATCGGCGAGCTGTCGCAACTTACCTTAACCGATTTGGCGTTAACGCTGGAAAAAACAGTATGTACAAAAATCGAAGATGACACCCCCAACCGCGAAAAAGCCATCGTCGCACAGCGGATCGCTAGCGACATTTTAACGCGTGTTGAGGCATTAACGAGACTCGGCTTGGGTTACTTATCGCTTGAGCGCACCACACCGACCTTATCTCCAGGGGAGTTACAGCGTTTGCGTCTGGCCACCCAAATACGCTCGCAGCTGTTTGGGGTGGTATATGTGCTTGATGAACCATCCGCAGGCTTGCATCCTGCCGACACGCAAGCACTTCTGGGTGCATTGGATGAGCTCATCGCCGCTGGCAATTCAATGTTTGTCGTTGAGCATGATGTGAGTGTTATTCGTCATGCCGACTGGGTGGTCGATGTCGGGCCACAGGCGGGTACGCATGGCGGCGAGATTGTCTATAGCGGTCCTGTAGAGGGTTTGCGCCAGGCCACTGAATCAACAACGGCACAATATCTCTTTACCGATAAAGAGGCGACACACAAAAAACCGCTTAGAAAACCTAACGCTTGGCTAAAGCTTGCTGATATAGAGCGTAACAATATCCAAGGGTTAAGTATTGAGTTGCCACTAGGGGTTATGAGCTGTGTGACTGGCGTATCGGGATCAGGTAAATCAAGTTTGGTCAGTCAGGCACTAGTTGAATTAGTCAATGAGGCATTAGGAAAAAAATCCAGTGCAGATGCGCCAGCGGTTGAAGCAGATTTGCTAGAGCAGGAGTTTGAGACGGTCACTAAAGGCAAAATCATTGCTGGCATGGACAAGGTCAGTCGCCTTATTGATATCAATCAAAAAGCCATTGGCCGTACGCCACGCTCAAACCTTGCCACGTATACGGGGCTGTTTGATGATGTTCGTAAATTATTTGCGGCAACGGCAGAGGCCAAAGCCTGTGGCTATGATGCGGGACGTTTTTCCTTTAACACGCCAAAGGGTCGCTGCCCTAACTGTGAAGGCCTAGGGTTTGTCAGTGTTGAGCTGCTATTTTTGCCCAGCGTTTATGCGCCTTGTCAAGTCTGTCACAGTCAGCGCTATGATAATGACACGCTGGCGATTACTTACCGAGATAAAAACATCGCTGAAGTGCTGGATCTCACGGTAGAAGCCGCTTATGCGTTTTTTGACGGAGAAGCCTCGATATTACGTGCTTTAGATGCTCTCTTGCAAGTTGGTCTTGGCTACTTGCGTCTGGGACAGCCAGCGACTGAACTGTCGGGCGGGGAGGCGCAGCGTATCAAGCTTGCCACCGAGCTACAACGTACCCAGCGTGGTGATACGCTCTATATCTTGGATGAGCCGACCACCGGTCTGCATCCTGCCGATGTGTCGATGCTAATGGCGCAATTGAATGCGCTCGTCGAGGCGGGCAATACCGTCATTATGGTTGAGCACGATATGCAAGTGGCCAGCAATAGCGACTGGATTATCGATATTGGCCCAGGCGCAGGGGATGCGGGTGGATCTATCGTCGCTCAAGGCACACCTGAGGATGTGGCAAAATCAAAGACCAGCCAAACTGCGCCGTTTTTATTGGTGTAGTAATATTTTTAAAATTAAATGCGAGCAAGCGCAACATCATTAAGAAAGTCCCTCATTCCCAATAATTATCAGGGCAGGCAGGTAATTCAACTAGCGTATGACGCAGTGCTTCTAACCACTGACGACTAATAGTTTTAAAGTATTCGTCGTCTTCCTCGATACGGCGGCCTTTAGGTAGCGTGAGACTATCATTTTGGTAAATCACAAAGTCTATTGGCATACCAACGGACAGGTTAGAATGAATGGTCGAGTCAAACGATAACATTAATGCCTGAGCAGCATGATTCACCCCAGTATCGTATTTCACTGAACGATCAAGAATAGGCTTGCCGTATTTGCTTTCACCAAGCTGAAAAAATGGCGTGTCTTGAGTTGCTCTAATACAGTTGCCTTCAGGGTAAATCATATACAGCTCGGGCGGTTGCCCTTTTATTTGACCACCTAATAAAAACGAGCTGGTGAAAGTACCGCTATTGTTATCATTAGCGACTCTTTGTGCATTTGTCATGACATGACGCATACATTCGCCAACCATTTGCGCGCCGTCAAATAATGAAGAAACGGTATGTAAGCTGTGTTCAGAGCGCAAATGAATATCGCTCTGTAATTTGTTAAATACCGCCTGCGAGGTCGCAAGGCTACCAGCTGTTTGTAGTACCATAAAACGCTCACCCTCAACGCCATATTGATATAACTTTCTAAAGGTTGAGATGTGGTCCACGCCTGCATTGGTTCGGGTGTCACTGGCAAAAACCATCCCTTCTTTGAGGCGAATAGCAGCACAATAAGTCATGAGATATTCCTAATAAGTATAAATTGCATAAAATCTGCCACTACGATAATCGCGTGACTAGTACTTGACTGTATAGATTCTCATAACCGCCACCCATGCGTACGCCGCGCACAGGAGCTGCGTCTAAGTAATCGCGACCAATAGCGACATATACATGAGCGCTTGGCTGAAATAGCTGGTTTGAAACATCAAAGGTATACCAGTAGCCATCGAGCCATACCTCAGCCCAAGCATGACTTGCCATGTGGTTCTCAGTATCGTCATACAGGTAGCCTGATACATAACGCGCTGGTATTTGTTGATCACGGCAGCAGCCCACAAATACATGGGTGTGGTCTTGGCACACCCCAGCGCCTATTGCAAAAGCTTCGGCTGCGGTCGTACCGACATGGGTAGTATCTTTTATATAAGGCATCTTCGTTAATAGCTCAGCCGCCAGCGCTTTTAAACTGTCATGCGTCGGGTTTTTTAGATAAGGCGCTGCAAATGTACGCATTGCCTCTGAGCACTTGGTCAAGGGGCTTTGTACGGTAAAGAGCAGGTAGGGGACGTTATCCATATCCTCTAGTCGCTCAGTATCGGTATTAATCTCAACGATGCCTGACGCTTGCATCTGTAAATTATTGTGCGCTTCGTTACGACTAAGCGTGAGCCAGTCATTGCCAAAGCCGTCCTTTTGACTGGTAGCAACTTTGGGTAGCATAACATCCCACTGATGAATGATTTGATGCGGCAGTTGCATCGGTGTCATACGTATATACTGTACGCTGCGCTGGGCCAGCTCGCCATAGTAGTAGTTGGTCTGATGGCTGATTTGAAGTTTCATAACGTCATCCTTTGTTTTATCTACTGTCTTGATTATATGGACGCGCATTTGCTAATGATTAAGCAAATGATAGTTAACTAAGCAAAAGCCTGCCGTATCAGACTCCTTGCTGAAGGATGATACTGAACTCTCGGCTGATGAGCTTAAAGTCACACAGTTGTTTTGATTTGATCATCTGATTGGTCAAGCGCGTAAGCTCACGCCAGCGTGTGTTCTCTGGTAACTCACTAATCCAATATTTAAATTCAAGACTGATTTCTGTCGCATCTTCGTCTAACAATACTGCTCGTTCAAGCCGCTCAAATAAGCGTCCCAATTGCCAAAAGCAGGTCACAGTTGGATGCTCTTGTGCCATGGCTGCGTTGCAGGCATGAAGCTGCAGCGCGGCCGCCCGATACGTGCCCGCACTCGATAAACGTTTAATTAAGTTATACAGCTCAGCGGCATCTTCACCGATGACGCCTTTCGCTTCTTGTACATTGGTCTCGATGGACTGAACCACGTTAGGGATTTTATTTTGTGCCAAGTCCCGTAGCATTTGAGCAGTGATAGATTTTGATGAATCGTTAAGATCAGCTTCAAAGCCTAAAGAGCTGATTAAATGTTTTAGTTGTGATTTTTTAAGATCGCCTTTGATCAGATGCTTCATGATATTGTCGTAGCAATAGAGCCGCTCGCTATATCTACCGAGCCAGATCAGATGATTGGCGGTAGATAGTAGTAATATCATAGGCGCATCATCGAAGCTCTCATACCCGGCTTCTAGAGGCTGCGCAGGGTTATGATAATTGGCATGATAAGCATTAGCTTGGCTATCGCCTTTAATCGTTTGATTGACATCATTCTTGGCTGACGGTTTCAAATCACTATCGTCAATGACCCATGTATCCTTAATACCGCCGCCTTGAGACGAGTTGACGACTAATGAGCCTTCGACCATTGCCACGCGGGTTAAACCGCCAGGGACAATGTCCACAGAACCGTCACCATGACTGAGGATAAAGGGGCGTAAATCGATATGACGCGGTGCGATACCGTCGCTCACAGCGGTAGGGTTGGTAGACAATGAGATAGTCGGCTGAGCGATAAATCCTGCCGGGTTGTCAAGCAGACGCTTACGATAGTCGCTAATTTCTTGCTTGGTGGAGGTCGGTCCAATAAGCATCCCATAGCCACCAGAACCTTGCGTTTCTTTGACGACCAATTTGTCTAAGTTGCTCAGCACATATTCTAATTCATCAGGCTTGCGGCATTGAAAGGTTTCAATATTAGGTAAGATAGGCTTCTCACCTAGATAAAACTCAATCATATCAGGTACGAACGGATATAAGCTCTTATCATCAGCGACGCCAGTGCCTGGGGCATTAACGATGACCACATTGCCTGCACGGTAGGCACTCATTAGTCCTGACACGCCTAAAATAGAGTCTGAGCGAAATGCTAACGGATCAATATAAGGGTCATCGATACGGCGATAAATAATATCAACTTGTACTTTACCGCGAATGCCTTGCATATAGACTTTACTGTCCTCGACCACCAAATCATAACCATGTACTAAAGGCACATTCATCTCATGTGCTAAAAAGGCATGCTCATAATAAGCACTGTTGAAGCGTCCAGGCGTCAAGATGACGATTTGTGGATCGTATTTGCTCGTTGAGCTGGCAAGACAGGCTTTGAGGCGTTGTGGGTAATCGCTAACGCCCAAAATAGGAGTGTGCGCAAACAAATCGGACAGCAGTGTCTCTGATATATTACGGCTCTCAAGCATATAAGAGACACCAGAGGGCGTGCGTAGGTTGTCCTCCAATACACAAAATCGGCCGCCCTCATCACGAATAAGGTCGATACCACTAATGTGTGAGTAGATAGGTTTATCCAGCTCAATACCCATCATCCATGGCTCATAACAACCGCTAGCATAGACATAAGCGTCAGGGACAATGCCTTCTTTCATGATGGCTTGATCGTGATAAATGTCATGCAAAAAAGCATTTAAGGCGGTGATACGCTGCTTGCAACCAGCTTCAATCTGCTGCCACTCACTTGCAGCAATGATGCGTGGAATAATATCAAATGGAATCATCCGCTCGATGTTTTTGGCATCACTGTAAACGGTGAAAGTAACGCCTTTTCGGTAAAAAATATTTTCGGCTTGCTCATTTAAATGATTGAGACCATCAATACTGATATCATCTAGCCAGTCACCAACTGCCTGTGCCACTGGACGGTACTTGTCTTTACTGATCTTTAGTTCATCGAAGCATTGCGGCTTTTCTTTAGACTTCGTTGCTGTATTTTTTGTAGTGTTTGCAGAATCGGCCTTGGTAGCAGGTTTGCTAGCTGTTGATGCTTGTGTCTGATTTTGGTTTTCAGCACTTTCGTCGTTTTGGTTTTGAGACTGTTTTTGGGCTTGGGACTGAGTCGCTTCTTTATTCATAAATACCTCACGCATCCTTGGTAAAGTTATTGTTATGATAAGTAGACTGGCTATGATAGGCGGACTGATATTGCAATATGTCCAATATATAGCTAATGTCTTATATTCACTATACCGTGTCTATAAGCCAATGCACAATAAGGGTTTGATATTCGATGGTAATAAACGCAGTAGGGCATTAGCCTTAACGGCTATATTTTTAGCCGTTAAAGCGAGTCTCAAAATTAAAAAATCATAAATACTTAGGCGCTTGACGTACATTATTGGCTTGTTCAAACGCATAACCCAATCGGAATAAATCAGGCTCATGATAGGGCAAAACAACCAGCTCCATACCGACAGGCAACCCATTTTTACTAAATCCAGCGGGCAAACAAATCGATGGCATCCAAGTCTGCGAAGCAATCAAAGTATTTGTTGGGAATGTTAATACCTGATGCTTGCCATCACGTATGTCTTGTTTCGATGGTGGCAAAATCTGAATACAGGGAAATACCAACGCATCTAAGTTGTTTTTTGCAACGATTCCGGCAACTAAACGCTGGAACTTGTCACGAGCGGCAAGTTTTTTGAAATAATCAGGCTCATCTTCTGGGTTTACTGGCCCTTCAAATATATCAATCAAAAGGTCTAGCACAGGATGAAACAAGCCCTTTTCTTTAATTTCCTCAAGGCTTTTGATTGGCATGTTTTCACGTGAGGCTAAAAATTCATTGATGTCGTGTCGCGAATGCGAACCATATAAGGAGGTTTCAGTAATATGTTCCATCATATCTGGTATTTCAACATCGATGAGCTCTGCGCCAGCGCTCTTTGCTTGTTCAAGGGCTGAGTCAATAATCTGATTAACTTCTGCCGATTCAGTGTTATCATTTGGCCCATAAGCATTGCGTACAACGCCCAGACGCGCATTTTTGAGACTGTCAACATCCATCGCATCCGTGTAGCTGCCTTGATGATTGGCAATACTTGCTGCGGTAGTATATTCATCTTTTGGATCATAGCCCACCATTGTATCCAAAAGGAGTGCAGCGTCCGTAACAGTACGCGCCATCGGTCCTGCTGTGTCTTGAAACACCACCAGAGGTGACGTGCCGTCACGACTTATTAAGCCGGGGGTGACACGGACACCAACGAGATTGGTAAAACTGGCTGGCAAACGTATAGATCCACCAGTGTCTTCGCCAACTCCGACCAACCCTAGATTCGCCGCTATACCAGCAGCTGTACCACTACTAGAGCCACCTGGATCATGTGACAAAACATAGGGATTTTTGGTTTCACCCTGTTTTGAGCAGAAGCCAAATCATGATGATGCAAAATCTGGCAATACTGTCTTGGCAAGGATAATGGCACCTGCCGCCTTTATCTTTTTGACAACAGTTGCGTCGTCTTCTGGTTGGTAGCCGTCCTGAGCGATAGAACCAAAGGTCGTCATCATATCTTTAGTTTCTATCTGATCTTTTACGAGCACTGGTACGCCATGTAACGCCCCAACAAATTCGCCGGTTTCTGCAAAATGTGAATCAAGACGATCGGCTTCATTCAGCGCGAGTGGATTAATAGTAATGATAGAGTTAAGGGTAGGACCAGATCTGTCAATGGTTTCAATGCGTTCGAGGTACGCTTCAACCAGACCCCGTACAGTTAGCGATCCATCTTTGAGATGCGCTTGCATATCAGTAATAGTTAATTCTTCAATTTCGAGATTTTTCATGATTGTCTTCCTTCTTCCTTGAAATTATCATTAATGAAAATTAAGTTAAGGAGCTGCCACCTCGATGCCCGCATTATCAAGAGCTGCTCGTACGGCTTTGATCAGTGAAAGGGCGCCTGGAGTGTCACTGTGAATACAGACAGAATCGAATTTAACCGTTAATAGCTGGCCATTAATTGACTCTACTTCATTATGCTGGCAGGCACGTAATACTTTTTGTGCCACACGCTTAGGATCAAGTGGCTTGATCTTGCGCACAAACACAAGATTTCCTTCATCGTCGTAATCACGATCTGCATAAAACTCATGCACTCTATGTAACCCAGCATTTTTTGCTGCATGATCAATTGCGGTGTCTGCCAAGCAGTAAATAGCTAAGTTGGGAGCGACAATTGCTAGGGCAGAAGTTAGCTTTTCAGCAAATTCTTCATCTCGTGCTGCGTGCATAAATAATGCGCCATGCAGTTTGAAATGATGCATCGTTAGACCTTTAAGATGAGCAAGTTCTCGTAGAGCACCTAATTGGTACAATGCATCATTCACCAGTTCATCAGCAGATGCTAAGATATGGCGACGTCCAAAGCCCACCAAGTCACGAAAACCTGGATGGACACCAACGCATACTTCATGACGCGCTGCCAGACGCAACGTCTCAGCCATAATAGAGGGGTCGCCGGCGTGAAAACCTGCGGCAATATTGGCTGAGCTAATAAATGGCATGATATCGGGATCGACCCCGTCACCAATCGTCCAAGCGCCAAACCCTTCTCCCATATCTGAATTCAAATCGATCGTTGATACCATTGAGTGGCTCCTTAACAATATCTTTATATTTATGTCCATTAAAAAGCTATATGAATATGATTAAAGCCATTTATAAATGATGGTTATGCAAAGTTAAAGCAGCATAAGTAGTAGCTAAAGCAAAACGGTTTATTGTTATCAAAGCTTCATGCGTAGCTGTAGGACATTTACTTTAATCATAGACGCTTTGATAAAAGAGAGATATATTACAATGTAATTTTTAATTTAAGTTTTATTAAAAAAAACAAGTTCAAAGTAATGAATCATTTTAGATTAAAGCATGCAGCTCTACCTTGATCCTTATATTTTTAAGGCGCCTGTATTAGTCTTTATTTGTAAAAATGAAAAACAGAGCAGGGCGCTGACATGTTGGCACGCGTTAGACCATAACGATATCAAGCACTATATGAATATCAACGCTGTCCTCAATTTGATTGATAACATCATGCAGCGAATAGATGCGATAGATAGGGTTTAATTGTCTTAATAAATTGAATCAATGAAGGATAAAAACCATGTTTGAGATAATAAAAGACTGGCGTGAGCAGCGCGTACTTGATAACAGCGACTTTACTACCGAAGACTGGATGCGTGCAGCCAAGCGCATTGTGATCCTAGATAGACTAAGTAAAGAAGATCTCACTCGTCTTTTTGATTTGGCAACGTTGTTTTTGGACGACAAGTCTATCATAGGCGCTCAGGGCTTTGAGGTAACTGATAAAGTCAGACTGTCTATCGCTTTGCAAGCGTGCCTGCCGATATTGAATTTAGGACTTGAATGGTATAAAGGCTGGTCTTCAGTCATCATCTATAACGGCTCATATAAGAGTGATAATACCACTACAGACGAGTTCGGTATCGTTCATGAAGGCCAGCAACATCGAAGCGGGGAGGCGTGGCAGCGTGGACCTGTCGTTTTATCATGGAAAGACGCTAAGCACTCAGGCGAGCGCGATGGTCACAATGTCGTCATTCATGAGTTTGTGCATAAGATCGATATGTTAAATGGCCGCGCCAATGGCTTTCCGCCCATGCAGCCTGATATGGATCCGACGCGCTGGACGAAAATTATGAGCCGCGATTTTGAAGACTTTCAAAAGCATCGTAAGTCAGGTCTTGATCGTTATGGCGCGACCAATCCGGCGGAGTTTTTTGCTGTGCTTAGCGAAGTGTTTTTTGAAACTCCGCAAAAACTAATCGATGCTTATCCTGATATTTATGACATTATGGTGAAGTTTTTTCGCCAGACACCTATGTAGGTTATATTTATAAAAGCTGTACAGAAGTAATTGGTCTCAACATGCACAAAAACGAATATATGTTGACTATCTCGAAAATAGAGTAACTTTTATATCGTCCATTGGTCACTGATAATAGCGACTAGGTAACGCTTACCTTGATAGTCATCGAATACCAGACGCAGCGCTCGCCAGTCTAAGCCACCAAACTGAGGATCGACACCAGGGTTATAAAACTCGACATAATCTGAATTTTGATAGATTTTATCAATGTTGTTAATGCTGTTTCCTGAGGCTAAGGTATGGTTGATAGTCGCTGTCTGAGTGTCAAAATAATCCGCTTGAATCCAATTTTTAAGATAGTCTGGTAAAGGCGTGATATACAGCTTGCCAGTACCGTCTTTTTGTCCCCAAGTAAAACGAATGTCGGATTCATTAAGGTATTGCACATATTGCTCACGGCTAAAGACTTTATCAGATTCAGGCTGGATGTAAGCATACATTGAGAAGCGCACACCGCGTGTCGGATGGATATATGGAATAAGCGCTTCATAATCTTGCTGAGCCAATGCAGTCTTTATATCTTTGGCATAGTTCAGCGTGAGCGTTTTACTGTCAGCTTGTGTATTAAACCTTGGAGTGTCAATTGAAATACCTGCTGTAGGTTTGTCAGTAATCATCTGAGATTGACAACCAGGCAACGCTAGCGCAATAAGAAAACTACAAGCAGCGATTGATGATTTGAGAGTAAATAATTTGGCCGTGCTTAGTTGTGAGAATAAAAAAGATGAATGAGTCATAAAAATATCCTTAACGCTGTAACTGAATTTTTCACGGTAAAAGTATAAATAGTAAATTAGTAGATTTGGTTTGGCTATCAAAATAAAGATGTTGTTCGCACAAACAAAATAAACGTCAATTGATGATAGTTAATCGTCATTGAAGATAGTATTCTCAACTGTTAAGACTATTGGTTTGTTTTCGCATAATGTATATTATGTTAAACTAAGGCTACCGTACAATAAGTTCATGGAGTTATGATTATATGATAAATCCTTATCAAGATTGGTTGATGATTGATTAATTCTCATACCTACTAACTATTCATAAAGTCATCTTCATCAACACTAATACAATTACTAGCTAAGCTGTCTTAAGGAGTCAATGTACAGAGCTATCACTGATCCTATTGTATTTGTAATCGAACTTAACGTATTAAACTATGTCGCTAGTTAACCTGTTTGATAAACTTGTTCTATTCATCATTGCTAAGTTTACTACCTTCATACGGCACAATAATCCCTATGAATAATCTGTCATTCCTAATCATCATCTAATAATCAAATTACTCATCAATCGATTGTTGGTAGCTTAGCCGACTTCCTCATTAATGCGAATGTGCTTGAACTACGTTAGGTACAGAAGCATTCGCCACCAAGTAACAATCAGCTCAAAGTAAAAGCAATAACCCTTGTGGATGCCTATTACTCTATATCATTGATAAGAACGTACACAAGCTCTGATAATGCTCCTACTTGGCATCTCAGTAAGTCCAAGTCTATATACACCTTATAGCTGCTATTATCATAGCTAACTACGTTGTAATACGTTTTTATTTAGAGTCACCAAAAGAGCCTTCCTGATTAGTGAGACATTCATTGGTATTTTCTAACATCTCTCGTTCTTACTGAAATATCTTAATCTAAAGCATTGGTTTGATACCTTCCAAATTTGCACAGAACAGCACTATCACCCTGATTAAGCTATTCTGTGCGAGTACAGGAGCACGGTTTTTCGTGCAAATATGCCGAAGGACTCTATTGCCAATAGCAAAGAGAACTCTTACTTTTAGCCTATGTGAAGTTTATTCCTTCAAACGCCATATATATCAACAAAAAAATAGCTTACTCCTTCTTTCTCCACTATACTATAATTATCCCCAACCTTCACTTGGGGATAATTTAGTGTTAAAACTATTATTATATAAGGTTTTACTAATAATGTTAGCGAATACTAGTGTCCATGACAGTGTCCAACAATACTCCTTGCGGCTTTCCTTAACTTGGAATACCTACTAAAAGATTACTCTGGACCTCAGCATATAGATATCAGATCAATAATCATAACTCATCTATCTTAGATAAATTAAGGATACACATCATGACTATCAATAATGCAAACGATATCAATAAGCTTGAATGCCGAGACAAGGATTATTCGGTCAGTGTCTCAGGTGTGGCTGGTTTAAGCCTGCGCATTTATCCAAATGGTAAAAAGGAATACTACTTGCGGTATTCACATCCGCATATAGATGGCAAACGCCCTAGGATGATGCTGGGTAAGATTGAGGATATCAGTCTACATGAGGTTAAGTATAAAGCAGACACTATCCTTGATATGGTCGCCAAAGGCTCTGACCCTAAAGCTATCCAGCAAAAAGAGCAAACCAACAAATATACTCACCTAAAAAATGCACCATTTTCTGACATTGCCCAAGCATGGCGAGAACACAAAACATCAGGTCGCAATCAAGGTAAATCTAAAAAACCATCATATAGTGAGTCAACCCTCAAGTTTTGGGATTTATGCCTAGGATATATGTGCCAAGAAATTGGTGGTTTAAGAATGGACGATATCACTAGCGAGATGATACTAAGTGTGTGCGAGTCGATTCAAAACAATGATAATCAAGCGACTTTCGTTGGGGCGAGCACTCGTTTATATACTGAAAAAGTGTTTTCATTCGCTGTTGCTCGAGGGTTATGCGATAGAAATGTGGCAATTGATACCCGTGGTGAGCTTGCACCTGCCAGCTCAGGCAATCACTTACCAGCCATCACCAAACCAGAGCAATTCGCAACTCTCTTAAAGGATATGTCCAACTTTAAAGGCGCAAGTAAGATGACACTAGAGGCTATGAACCTACTGCCGTATGTATTTGTACGTAGTATCGATCTGCGCTCAATGCGTTGGGATGACATCGATTGGGACAATGATGTATGGGCGTTCTCCCCGACCAAGGGCGAAGGTCGCGATGATATGGTCTCGCACTTAGTCGTCCCCTTAGCCAAGCAAGTAATTGCGCGATTACGAAATATTTATTCAATTACTGGGCATAAAGAATATGTATTTTTTTGCCTCGATGCGTGGTTCAAGTAATGCTTATATCAGTAAAGCGACGTTGGTACAGGTTTTTCATCGGCTCGGATATAAAGACGTGCAATGTGCGCATGGATTTCGAGCATCGGCTAAAACTTTGCTCATGGAACAGCCTGAGTTACGCTATTCAGATATCGTCACAGAATTACAACTAGGTCATCGTATCAAAGACACACATGGCGGGGCTTATAACAGACTTGATGAAATCGATACTAGGGTGCAGATGATGCAAGATTGGGCAAATTATGTAGATGAGCTGCGAGGTCATTTCAAATGAGCAATCATAGAGTTCAAAACTAGGATCGGTATATGTTTATACTCAGCTATAAATTCAGTCATTACCAATTAGCTTTTGATCAGAATGATTTTCAATTTTTTCAAACTTATTAATTATTTTATCTTCCACCAAAGGCTTGAAATACTCGCCAAAATACAATCTGTTCAATTGTTTGTGACAACGCACAACCAATGGAGCCAATCACAAAAAGAACCATACCAATAAATAAAGGAAACTTTCTTCCGATACGGTCACTTATCGGCCCCCATATCAACTGTGCCAATGCAAACCCAGCCAGAAACCCTGTAACCGTCAGCTCAACATTTCCATTTAATTCATGCGCCATCTGCGGCATTGCAGGCAAATAAATATCGGTTGAGAGCGAGGTAAAAGCCATTAATGCACCCAAAATCGCCATAAAAAACCAGCTTGAGGGTTTTAATGTGGCATTAAGATTTTGGGAACGAGAAGAAGAAACAGACATTTTAAAGACTCAATGGATTGTAGAAATAAAACAACTTAGTTCGCCGATTGTTTTTGCAATAGCTGTTGTATCACTGGGGAGCTTGTTGACAAGTTTTGCAGCCATTGAGTGATTTCAGTTTTGGCTTGACTGGCTCTTTCCCCTTCCATTACAAATAAAACGCCATCTCGTTCAATTCCACCTCGCAGCTCAATACTTTGCATGATTTGACAGTCTTTACAATACTGGCTGAACTGGGCAAGACTCTGCCCCATGCCATAGCCTGCATTATTATTGAATGGCACAATTATTTTGCCATTCAAATCGACTTTATATTGATTTAAGAAACTTTTGATCGGTGGCGGCAACTGCATATCCCATGTTGGGTAACCAACAAAAATGATATCGTATTGCCCAATATCTGTAATTTGAGTTTTTAATGGTGGCAAATAACCATCCTCATTTTCCTGATCAACCTGACTGACAATGGCTTGATAATTTTTTGGATAAGGTCTTTGTAACTCTAAAGCAACCAACTCTCCACCGACTTTTTCTTGCACCATTTGTAACTCTAAAGCAACCAACTCTCCACCGACTTTTTCTTGCACCATTTTAGCAAGTGCTTCGGTATTTTTAGTTCGGGACAAATAAACAATCAGGGCTTTGCTATCACCATCCATAGTGGTATTAGGAGATGGTTCCATATTTTGTGCTATTCCTGTATTTTCTGCACTTGTTGGACAAGCAGTTAGGCAGAGTGTGCACAGGAATATCCACATCATCCGCAACGTGATTGACATAGTATTCCCTCTCAATTAATCCAGTTTATTTTGCTTGAGCCATTGCGATAGTAGTTCTGCAATCTGCTGACTGTTTAAATCTGAAAATGGGAAATGAGTATTTCCATAAATACCAATATCAGGCAAATGTACCAACTGCGCATTACCGCCATGCTGATTGATTTTATCTACCCAAAGCTGCGCCATTTTTAGGCGTACACGCCAGTTGTCCTGCCCTGCGTATTCTTGTCCTGCATAGCCATTTTTTTCAGTTGGAATATTATCGCCATAATAAATAATGATCGGCGTTTTGGTCAGCTTCTGAAACTCTGCCATTTTTACAGGGGTGGCCGTTAATGTGCCTGCTTCTGAAACTCTGCCATTTTTACAGGGGTGGCCGTTAATGTGCCTGTGGCGCTCGGCATCGGCTCAGGCAGCTCATTTTCAGGAAAAACAAAACCACTACCTGGCTCATAGGCAACGATACCTTTGACCTGATCCGATTTGATAGCTGTCCACCAACCTGGCCCACCGCCTTGTGAGTGAGTAATCAGCACTGCATCACCTGATCTTTTTAAAACTTCAACCATTGCATCGCTAATAACTTGTTCGTCATAAGCACCCGTATTCGGTGTCATTTGACGAAAGTATTGGTTTAAAGCGGCTGGATCTTGCGAGAACTGTACACCCTTAAAGAAGTTTGGATATTGTCCTATACGGAACATATTAAACAAAGCCTGATCAAGGGTAGTAGCAGGTACTTCGGCTGCTACGGTAGATTGTCCTGCTTGTCCTCTACGTGGTTGATCAACGACGTAAACTGGGAAATTCTGACGTAGGAAAATCTCTTGAAATCCCTCACGACCATCAGGAGTAGTTCCCCAAGTTTTTGCCGATTGACCAGCACCATGTAAAAACACCAATGGATAAGAACGAGCATGTTCAGGAATTTGATAAAACACTGAAGCATGATCACCATGCAAAGTTTGACCTTGTGGGTTAAAGAGTTGTTTATCGTCAAACTGACCTGCACTTTGAATTACTTTACCACCTGCAGCGAAGTTTCCTTGCTCAGCTATACTTAAAGCAGTGGACTGATGTGGACTGATCGAACAGCCTGAAATAATGCCTGCAAGACAGATCGAAATCAGTGTGTTTCTGAATATGAATGTTGTATTGGTCATTTTTTCAAGCTCTCCGTTATTGTAGTTGCTGTAAAACACTTTGGGTGTTGTTTGCCAAATCTACCCCAATGGATTGCTGTAAAGTAGCTACAATTTTTTGCATCTGAGTATTATTCACACCTAAATTGCGGGTGATTCTTAAGTGCGAACGCAGTTGAGCATTGACATCACCGAGCGCTGATAAAGTACTGACTACCACTAACTCACGTTCTAAAGGCGATAAATTATCTCGGCTAAATAAATAACCAAACAAATGGGCTTTTAAAGCATAATCCATCGTTGGTGAGAAATTTTCAAATAGCGGTTTTGTATTGTCTTTGATAGATGTTTTATTCAAATAAGCGAGTCGCTCTATACCCAATTGATAGTAATTGGTATCACTTGTCAAAGTGCTTGGTATTGCACCTTGTACATCCTTAATACCCTGTTTTTCACGTTCCTCCAATAAGCTTTTAAAAGTTAGCATTCCATTTAATGCACGTGGAAAACCAGCATAAGCATATTGATGGGCAAAAACTTCCTTGATTTCATTTACTGTTAAACCGTTTTCCAATCCTTTGACTAATGCTGGTTTAAGCTTCTCAAGATTGCCTGTCGCATTAAAGGCTGCAATCGGAATCAAACTGAGTTGCTTCTGGCTTAATATCACAGAGGTATTTGCTTTAGGCTGTGCTGACGTTTGCAGTTGAGCCGGCAAATTCACTTTTTCCAGCCATGTGACGCTTTCACCATCTTTGGCAACAGGACTAATCGCAATATGCGACATTGGGCTATACTCGCTTGCACCATGCCAATGTTTGACATTGGGTGGACACCAGATAGTATCGCCCTTATTAATAGTCTGAATGGGCTTACCCCATTCTTGCGTACGTCCCTCGCCCTCTGTCACAATCAAATACTGGCCATGTGGATGGCTATGCCAATGAGTGATCGTACCTGCTGCAAAATTGACGACAGCTGGTGCAACATCACCTTGTGAGGGTATCACAGGAAAACGGGCAAAGTTGGCTTGTCCTGAAAAATTACTGGCAGGCGCAGATTGAGTATCAAGCTGATCTGCTAGAGTGATCTGTTGCTCCATTTTATCATCTGCCCAGACCATAGCTGAAAGGGAACCCATCAAAAATAAGGCATACACTTGATTTCTTATCATATGTTCTATCATCCCTGTTTAAGTAATAAAGCAATGATTCAAGGAAACTTATCAAATCACTGCCTTCATTATGCAAAGCACAAATTTTTCTATTTCAGCGTTTTGCCATAAAATGCAGTCAATTGATTCATTGCCTGCTTGACGTACTCAGGCTTCCAATAGGTTTCAATATGCGTAGCATTTGGAATCTTAAATAAGGTTTTATCTTTTGTATCTTTTGTGCCGGTGGCTTTGGCAAAAGCATCTTCGGTCATATAAAGGCTGTCTGCCTTACTACCTGCAATCATCAGTAATGGCTGATTGATCAATTCAATTTGATCAGTGGCATCCCAACGCATCAAATCAAGTAAACTGCTCATGGTGTATTTAAAGGTTGAATTTGGATGAGCATGCGTTCTCCAATAGTATTCATAACCTTGACGATACATTTCAAATGGTAGTGCAGCAATTTGCTCATCGGTCATATCTGCATCGCCTGCATAGAGAACATCGCCTCCTTTAGCTTCTTGAGCACGAGCATCCGTGGCTTGTTTTAAACGCTGTTGAATAGTATCTAGCTGCGAATCCATAAAGCCGTTACGACGTACTCTTCCAGAATTGAACATACTTAAAGTCGCCACTACTTTAAAACGTTTATCTGTTTCTGCGGCTGCCAATGAATAGCCTCCACCGCCACAAATCCCAAGTAAGCCCAAACGGTTGTTATCTACCCCTGTATATTGGGTAATAAAATCTGCCATACCGTGTACGTCTTCAATACGATTTGCAGGTTTATCAACACTACGAGGCTGACCACCACTTCCACCCTGATAAGCTGCATCAGCGGTGATGGTGATATAACCTTGTTCAGCCAAACGCTGAGCATATAACCCTGCAACTTGTTCTTTAACGCCGCCATTCGGATGTGCTACTACAACCGCAGGATATTTCTTATTTGCATCATAGTTGGCTGGGGTATAGACATTGGCAACAATATCCAGACCATTGAGTTTATAACTGACTGGATGAATATTGACCTGACCTTTGATATTTTCAGTAATTGCACCACCATAGACTAAGTCAAAAGGATTGTCCTTTTTATCTGCTGCAATAGCTGCACCTGAAGTTGTGATCATTGCCGACATTAAAATGGTTTGTAAAACTTTCATGATCTCTCCTAAATTTTACGTTTAGACATCCATTTTTCGACCAGCTAGCCATTCAATCATGGTGGGGTCGCGATGCGAGAAGAATGCGCTAGTGGCGGTATCCATTGCTGTGATTTGAATCATGTCCTCAATCGATAATTCAAAGTCAAAGATATCAATATTTTCCTGCAAGCGTTCTTGGTGTACTGATTTGGCTAAGGACACTACATTGCGTTGTAATAACCAGCGTAGTACCACCTGTCCAACGGATTTACCGTATTTCTTGCCAATCTCAACAAGTACAGGCTGGCTGAATAAATTATTCCGTCCCTCTGCAAATGGTGCCCAAGCTTCTGGCTGAATATCATGGGACTGCATCCATGGTACGGCATGAAGCTGTTGATTAAATGGATTCACTTCAATTTGGTTCACCGCTGGTTTGACTTTATTAAATGCAATCAGATCGGCTAAGCGATCAGGGTGAAAATTACTCACCCCAATTGCACGGATTTTCCCTACTGCATACAGTTCTTCCATTGCTCGCCATGCACCATGTACATCACCAATCGGCTGGTGAATGAGATACAGGTCAAGATAATCCAGTTGCAAACGGTTCATAGAACGCTCAAACTGGGCTTTTGCACCTTCATAACTAGCATCCTGTAACCATAATTTTGTGGTCACAAATAAATCTTCACGGGTAACCTGGCTTTGGCGAAGTGCATTACCCACTTGGGTTTCATTCTGATAAGAGGCTGCGGTATCAATCAATCGGTAACCTGCATCAATTGCATGCAATACAGCTTGTTCACATTGCACAGGATCATTTATTTGGAATACGCCAAAACCGGCGATTGGCATTTCAAGATCATTATTTAATCGAATTGTTTTCATTGCGATCTCTCATCACGTATATAGTATTGACTGAAAATCCACTATACCCTAACAATAAACAATATATTAGTTAGGTAAATTCGATTACATTTATATAAATATTTGATTAATTACACTTAATTAACAAAAAAAATGTCATTTTTATTTTGAGGTGGGAAATGTCTGAAAACTTAAACGATTTAAAAGCTTTCGTTGTGATTGCCCAAACAGGAAGTTTTACTAAAGCCGCCGGACAATTAGGCGTATCGCAGTCAGCCCTTAGCTATACTCTTAAAACGTTGGAACAACGTCTTGGGATTAAATTACTAAACCGCACCACACGCAGTGTTTCGCCGACACAAGAGGGTGAGCAACTGCTGAATGATATTGAACCTCTCATTACAGGGATTGAACAAAAACTCTATAACCTAAATGAATTTCGTGATTATCCTCGTGGACGGTTGAGAATTAATGGCACTGAGCTCAGTCTCAATTTTTTATTGTGGGAAAAGTTAGCCAAATTTTCATATGAGCATCCCAATATTCAATTAGAACTCACCACTGACTATACTTTTTCAGATATTGTCAAAGATCGTTATGATATTGGGATTCGTCTCGGACATCATGTCGATAAAGACATGATTGCTGTGCAAGTCAGTGATGAATTGCAAATGATTACGGTGGCATCACCCGATTATCTAAGAACTTATGGTACGCCACACATTCCTGAAGAGTTGCACCAACACCGTTGTATTGGGATGCGTTTACCTACCCACGAACAGATCATGGCGTGGGAATTTAAAAATTTAGAAAAAAACAATGAGGTGGTGAGTCTCAAACCTGAATTTGTCATGGTCGTGAGTCATGCTAGACTCAAAGTCAAGGCTGCCTTAGACGGACTGGGTATTACTTGGTTACCCAAAGCAATGGTTGAATCAGAGTTGATCAATGGTGAGCTTGTGACAATACTAGAGGATAGGGATATAAGTTATTCCGGTTACTATATGTATTATCCTGCTCGACGAGAGTCTTCGCTACTGTTTAGACTTTTAATCGACGCATTACGTTGATATCAAATTAATATAGGGCAAACGGATGCTTATATTAAAGTACCGTGCCTTTTAATATAAGACTTACTTTCCAGGTTCATGAACTATGTTTCAAGATTCATGTGAAAATAGTTTCAAAAACAATATAAAACCATTAGTTCATGAACTTACTTTTTTTTATATTTGAAAAAATATATTTAAGTTATTGATTTAATTACATGTTTTTATATCACTATTAGTGAACTGAACTCTAGGTAAACATAAGTTAAATAAACTATTTTATAACTATAAGATGCATTGTTGGTTCGCATGGTTAGACACTATTAGATACTTATAAAAAAAGGGATAACTTAATATCCCTTTTTTGTGTTTAATCAATTCCTACCAGCTATAACCTAAGCCTACACCACCAGAAGTCTCATCTTTGGTGAAAGCGCCACCGACACTGACACTTGCATTAGGATGGATGACACGTTGATAGCCGACTGAAACCGCTTGCTCAGATCCTTGAAAACCTGCACCTATGCCTATACGGTTTTTACCTGACAGACCTGATGTACTCGTGGCCATGTTTAACATAGCGGCACTCATCGCACCCTGACGATCAAAACGCTCATCGACCTCTCGAAAACGTCTGTCAGTCTCAACCTCATAACTTTGGAATGTGTTATTCAAAGTCGCTATACCAGTATCAGTATAGGCATTGGCCGTTTCGATAGCGTTCGTTTTTTCAGCTTGTAGTTGTCTGACGTTTACCGCATCATGCTCATCAGTGCCATCAGCGACATTTATTATTTGACGTTGGTTACTAGCAGAGCCAACGGATACGGTGTTGTCACGGTCAAGATCAGAGCTAACAGAACTAGAGTTATTGCCTAATACCACTGCGTTTTCAGCTGAAGTATTAACATTGTTACCTACTACAAAAGTATTATCGCCCAACACCGTGTTGTCGTTACCGAAGCTGTAACTGTTGTCGCCACTGACGACACTTGGGTCACCAATCGCTCCAGAATGGTCTCCTGTGACCTTATTACCTGTACCTATACTAATGGATTGCACACCGCTTGCTTCTGCCCCATCACCAATGGCAATAGATTGCTCGCCTTCACCTTGCCAGGCTGCGTTATTAGCGCTCGTAGCATTATTATCTATAGCATCTCCCTCTACCGACCTCATACTTGCATTGTCGGCAGTTGCAAACTCTGCAAACGTAAACCTACTGATTTCATTCTCAATAGGTGCAGGTCCAATAGATGCAGGCTGAATCATAGCTGACTGCGGGGCAACTAAAAAGTTTCTTTGTAACACTAGTATTTGATCATCGACGTAACGTTTATTGGCAGCATCATAATCGTTTTTTGGATCAGCAACGTTGGTGATACGTTTCTCGCTACCTACGCGGCCCACTGAAATGGTATCTACCTCATCCGCAAGAGAATTATGGCCAATGGCCGTGGCACGTGCTGCTGTAGCGCGGCTGTTACTTCCAAATACGCTACTAAAACTACTTGAGGCAATATTTCTATAACCCACCGCACTACTATTAATGCCCGTTGCTTTATTAAAAGAGCCTAGCGCACTGCTATATTCACTATCCGCGTCATTTTTGTAACCCACCGCACTACTTGCATTACCGGATGCGATATTGGAACGACCTACTGCACTGCTAGCATTACCTGATGCGGTATTGGAAACACCTACTGCATTACTCACAGCACCTGTTGCCGTATTAGAGTGCCCTAGCGCATTGCTGTTTTCACCTGAAGCATTATTCTCGTTACCCACTGCACTGCTATACATACCCGATGTACGATTAGCATGACCTAGTGCACTGCTCCAAAAGCCCTCTGCTCTATTAGAATTACCCATTGCACTACTATATTCCCCCGATGCCGTATTGCCACTACCTAGTGCACTGGTCCCAAAAGTCGTCGCCGTATTGCTATCACCTATAGCATTACTAAAGGCTCCTGTTGCACTATTGGTATAACCTACGGCACTGCTATAATCTGATGTATTATTGTTATAACCTATGGCACTGCTAAAATAACCCGCCGCACTATTGCTATTACCTAATGCACTGCTATTCCTCTCTTTTGCTTCATTACTGAAACCTATCGCACTGCTATTGAACATACCACTTGCCGTATTGTTGTAACCCACCGCGGTGTTATTTTCCTCACCTGCTGCTTCATTGTTATACCCTACCGCACTACTATTAATACCCGATGCTGTATTATTAGCACCCATCGCACTACTGTTTTCACCTGATGCATCATTGATATAACCTACGGCACTGCTGTTTTCGCCCGATGCCGTACTCTCGTTACCTGATGCACTACTATACATACCTGATGCTTCATTGCCACGACCTAGAGCGTTACTAAAAAAACCCGACGCTCTATTACCAGCACCCATCGCAACACCATACTCTTCTACTGCCGCATTGCCATTACCTATTGCAACGGTCCCCCAAGTCTGCGCGTTATTGTTACTACCTACCGCACTACTTTCATGACCGGATGCCTTATTATTATAACCTATAGCATTGCTACTATCGTGCATTGCTTGATTTTTACTACCGACTGCACTACTAAATATACCCCCTGCCATATTATCAAAACCGACTTCAGTACTGAATGAAGGCATTGGATTTTCATCAAGGTCTACATCACTACTGTTTTTATTCAAATCAATGTAACTCGGATCTGTATTATCAAACCCAGTATCGGCCCAGACAGTAGCGCTAATCGCTGTCATACCAAGAACCAAAGCTTTTAGAGTCAGTATTGGATAATTAGATGAACTGTTGGATGAATGACTAGATAGGCTAATCGTTTGGCTAATACTACCAGTTACGCCGCTGGTTTTGCCTGCACTTTTTGCCGTCTCAGAGGTGACTACCACCTGCCCTAATGATTGGTTCCAAATTTTTTTGAATATCTTATTCACTGCTTGCTCCTTCACTTTAAAAAATACTTTCAGTTAGTATTCATCAAAGCGAATATGTTTACAAGCTTACAAAATGTAAATATAGCGTAATTATTTATTACTACTCTATACAGGAAAATATGATGAGAATATTAGCGAACAATTTTCTATCCCTCTAATAAATGAAAAAATTAATCTCTTATAAAGTATATGGTATTCCTACAACTATCGGAAATATACCACCCATATAAAAAACACGCTCTACTATTGAATAATAATTATCCAATAATAGAGCGTGTTTAACGCTACTAGATTAGTAGCCTACCTCTAAGTATTACTAATTTACGACTAATTTTCTTTTAATCTCAATTCTTTTTTAGATAAAAATAGTTGTTTATTAAAAATAAAACTTGATAACAAAAGTTTGTTTAAATGGTTTTGTTTGTATTTGTTGTTTTATTATAATATTTGATTATCGTTTTATAAATAATTATTATTAATATTATATTTTATCTTTAAATATTTTTACTATAAATTTAAGGTCATTCTTTATAAAACTCATTTTAAGTACTTACAATTTGATTATATGTCACAACGATTAGTTATTCGTTTCTCGATATAGGGTACTTTGCGCTTCCTCTGCAAAATCTTCATAGCTAATTATAGCTTCACTATCGCTATTTTTGATAAGATCAGCTTCTGTATCGGTCGTTGGAGCTACTTCAGTAACCAGTTGTGTTGTGCTAGGCTTTGATAGCGTATCTTTTATTTGTTCATCGCTTAACTTAGATTCGTCGATTGGATCGTCTACCGGTAATTCATCTGTAGTTACAGTGTTATCTAACAAATTTGCCTCACTTATATCGTCAGATTTCGCTACCATCTCTTCATTACTCAATGGCTTTATGCTCGCAGCCTCTGCTTCATCAACGCTCATCACTGTTGTATTTGAGCTTTTTGTAGCTGACTCACTATTGGCAAATATACCTGTCATAGTGAGTATGGCAACCACAAGACCACTAAGCAGTAATCCGCACACAATACCAATAATCAATAACTTGATCTTTAGGCTACCAATTTGCTTATCTTCTGTTACGCTTGTCTGTTTGATATCAGAGTCTGCTTCTAAATCAGTTGGTGTTGCAGGTGTCGTTACAGGTGCGGGCGCGTTATCATTTTCATTGTCAGGCGTAGGGTCTTCATGTAAGGATAGTAAAGACAGCTCCAACCCATTATCAGTATTTGCTTTAGAGGTCTCTAGTTGTTGAGTATCGATTTTTTGATCATGATGTGGGATCTGTTCAGTCTCTAAAAAGAGTTGCCCCTCTATATTATCTAAAGGCTCAGATACAGTTTTTGTATGAGATAATTTTTCTTTAAAATTGGTATTACTTGAGTTTTTGTCAACATTAGATTCACCAATACCCTGCATGCGATTTATAAAACGCTCGTAGATATCACTCGTTTTGTTGGTTTTTCTGTAGACGTTGTCAGACGACTTTTCTTTTACATTTGGCGTATTTTTGTCCAAGTCACTATTTTTCAGGTTGTTATTGTCTGATTCTTTATTATCTAAATCAGTGTCTTCTAAGCTGCCGTTATCCAATTCATTCATATGTTAATAAACCAAGTAATACCGTTAATATTAAGTGCTTGTAAAAATTACGTTATCATAATTGCGCTATGATATTGATCATTTAATTGATTTGCAGATAACACTCTTTATTCAATCAAAGAAGAAAAAGCTACTATGATAGGACTATAAACAATGGATTTAAAGCAGATCAATGCCTTTATTGCTATCGCTGAGCTCAAAAGCTTTAGTGCTGCTGCCAAAAAAACAGGCTTATCACAGCCTAGTCTTAGTCGCCAGCTAAAACAGCTTGAGGCTGATATGGACGTGTTACTGGTTGATCGTTATCATCGGCCTCTACAACTAACCGAAGCCGGTCAGTTCTTTTATGATAAAGTCCGTGCAGTATTGACAGAGCTCAATACCGTCACCAGCATGACTCAACGTTTATCAGCGCCCAGTATGGCACTTAACATAGGTTTTGTACCATCAGTGCTTTATGGGCACTTGCCAGATATCATTGCGTCCTTAAAACAGCAAAATCCTGATATCGAAGTTAATCTTAAAGATATCAGCTCATATCAACAAGTAGAAGCGTTAAAATCGGGTGAAATTGACATCGGCTTTGGGCGTTTTGCTCATCAAGATGCATGGATACAGCAAATTCTATTGCATCATGAACGCTATTTGGTGGCATTGCCTAAAGCCCATCCGCTTGCTCATAGCACAGACCAACGCTTGATTGATTTGGCAAACAACCGCCTAATTCTATATCATCAAACTCATTTGCCCGTATCTACTCCTGCAGCCACAGCATTGCCCAACAAAAATGGTGAGACAAATAGCAAGTCGTTATCGGTTAGCGAACCTGTCACCGAGCCTTTGTTGCACCTGTTTGCAAGGTACGGCATCACCCCGCTGATGACGACCGAGGTGAGCGACTTACAAGTTGCGCTTGGACTTGTGGCGGCAGGCGAAGGGATTACTTTAGTACCAGCCAGCCTAAAAACGGTACGTACCGAACAAATTAGTTATCAGCGCTTGATTCATGAGAATATCACCTCTCCTGTGTACTTACATACACTAAAAGACTTCATTCATCCTAAGATCCCCAATCTCTTAGATGCAATCTATACAGTGTACGAACAACGTGGTATTACTTATCGACGGCAGTGGTTTATTTAGTGTCTAAGCGGCTTTTTTTATCAGCACAATTATTATCGCACGTGAGCATAGGTGTGCTAAAGTCGCTATTGTCATTTTTCTTTCGTTTAAAAAGGAGCTCATCACAAGGTAGTGAGAGCCGATCAAATATACATTGAGGTATTTATGACCACACGACCAATTGATAACCCCGATGCGGTTAGCACCGCTCAACAAGAAGGCTTTAGCTGGCGTATCTTTGGGCCAGGGATTTTGATGGCGACTGCTGCTATTGGTGGCTCTCATCTGATTTCATCGACGCAGGCAGGTGCCATATACGGCTGGCAGCTGGCCATTATGATTATCCTTGCCAACGTCTTTAAATACCCGTTTTTCCGCTTTGGCACCGAATACGTCTATGATACGGGCGAAAGCTTGATTGCAGGATATGCCAAACGCTCAAAAGCTTACCTATGGGTATACTTCATTCTCTCTATCTTATCTGCGGTAATTAGTACTGGTGCCGTGTCCTTGATTGCAGCGGTCATATTGGGCTTTATGTTGCCCGCCTCCCTTGGTATCTCAACCATTGGTCTATCGCTCATCATCGTCGTAATCTGCTGGGTATTTTTGATTGCAGGACACTATAAGTTATTAGATGGCGTGACCAAATGGATCATGATTGCCTTGACTCTAGCGACTGTCGCTGCTGTAATCATCGCTGCTGGCAAACCAACTGTGATGACTGCCGACTTTATACCCGCCTCTCCTTGGAACTTAGCAACGTTAGGGTTTATTGTGGCACTAATGGGCTGGATGCCCGCGCCATTGGAGTTTGCAGCCATTACCTCCATGTGGACCTCTGCCAAAAGAAAGGCGGACAACACCACTTATCGCCAAGGCTTACTCGATTTCAATGTGGGCTTTTTAGTTTCTGCTATCTTGGCCTTATTTTTCTTGTCGCTCGGTGTGTTCGTACAGTATGGTTCAGGGCAAGAGATTGAGCTGGTTGGCGGTGCTTATATCAATCAGCTGATCAATATGTATACAGCCACTATCGGTGAATGGTCAAGACTGCTGGTCGCGTTCGTCGCCTTTATGTGTATGTTTGGAACGACAATTACCTGTGCAGATGGTTATGGCCGTGCCAATGCTGAGTGCTGGCGTTTGATAAAAGGCGAAGGTGAAATCAATAAAAAACAGATTGCCTTTTGGACAACTTACGCCATCGGCGGTGGGCTGGTGATTATTACTTTCTTTACTGGGCAATTGGGCGCGATGCTTAAGTTTGCCATGATATCCGCCTTTGTCTCTGCCCCTATTTTTGGTTGGTTAAATTATACCTTGGTCAAAAATCATAAAAAACTATCATTTGGTATGAACGCTTATTCGATTGCAGGCTTGCTGTTTTTAAGTGGTTTTGCTTTATTGTTCTTAGCCAATCTCGCCGGATTATTTGGTTAATATTTTTGTCAAAGCTGTAACAGACAACGTGTCATGTCAGGCTCTTATAGCTTCTAGCTATAAGGGCTTTTTCATTATCAGACATATAAAACAATTACAACGTGAAAGGCATTTTAATAACACTCTGACAATCGACTATAATCAGTATAAATGTAACTAGATATTTCAGAATAAACCATTTAAAAATTGTTGTTTTTATTAATATGCATAACAGAATGAAGATAACCTCATTATATAGATAGTATTATTCAATAAATGAATACTGTTAAATTAACTTAATTTTTAATAAATATTTACTAAATTTATATTAGCAATGATCCCTTCCAAATTAAGACCAAATGCGTATACTCTAAGTTAATAAAAATTTGACCAGACAAGATATTGACCAAGGTTTTATCTGGCGACAATAAGATTAACCCTCTACCTAAGGATTCTTAAATGACCTCATTATCAGCTGGTGCTCGCTTTCGCAGCGCCATAAAACAAAAGAACGATAATAATCAGCCGCTACAAATTGTCGGTACTATTAATGCCTACACGGCAATGATGGCAACGCAAGTGGGACATCAAGCGATCTATCTGTCTGGTGGCGGTGTCGCTAATGCCTCATTTGGTCTACCTGATCTTGGTATGACTAGCCTTGATAACGTGCTTGAAGATGCGCGCCGTATCACTGATGCCGTCGACACACCATTATTGGTCGACATCGATACGGGATGGGGCGGTGCATTTAACATTAGCCAAACCGTAAGAAAAATGGAAAAAGCAGGCGTGGCAGCCGTACATATCGAAGACCAAATCGCCCAAAAGCGTTGTGGTCATCGTCCTAATAAAGAAATCGTCAGTATCTCAGAGATGGTAGACCGTTTAAAAGCAGCCTTAGATGCCAAAACTGACCCTGACTTTGTGGTCATGGCGCGTACTGACGCACTATCAGTTGAAGGGCTTGATGCGGCGGTTGAGCGTGCGGTTGCTTTTCAAGAAGCCGGTGCTGATATGATCTTTGCAGAAGCTTTAACTGACATTGAGATGTATCGTAAATTTACTGATGTACTAGATATTCCGGTACTGGCCAACATGACTGAGTTTGGTCAAACTGACCTGTACACCACTGAGCAGCTACATGGCGTAGGTGTCGATATGGTGCTATATCCATTATCAGCCTTCCGTGCGATGAACAAAGCGGCATTAAATGTTTATCAACATATCTTAGATGACGGCACCCAAGAAAATGTCGTTGATACCATGCAGACGCGCATGGAGCTTTATGACTTCTTAAATTATCATGAGTTTGAGCAAACACTAGACAAGCTGTTTGCTGATAATAAGTAAGAAAAAACTAAGTAAGGTATAAACTTGTTTTTTCAAGCACTTTTAACAGTGAATGCTGTTTAACCCAATCACCTTAACAACAAGCTACCAACAAAAGGAATTTAATCATGGCAGCAGGCAAACAACTATCAGGCGCAGGACTACGTGGTCAGGTCGCTGGCAAGACCTCATTATCAACTGTCGGCAAATCAGGCTCAGGTCTTACTTACCGTGGTTATGATGTCAAAGACTTGGCTGAGCAATGTATCTTTGAAGAAGTGGCTTATCTACTGCTTTATGGCAACTTACCCACCCAAAGTGAGCTTGATGCTTATCAAGCCAAACTCAAAAAGATGCGTGGTCTGCCACAAGCATTAAAAGATGTGCTTGAGCGTATTCCAGCGGAAGCTCATCCAATGGATGTATTGCGTACTGGTTGCTCGATGCTGGGTAATCTTGAGATGGAAACCGACTTTGAACAGCAAAATGATAAAACAGATCGTATGCTGGCGGTGTTCCCCTCAATCATCAACTACTGGTATCGCTTTAGCCATGACAATGTACGTATCGAGACTGAAACCGATGATGACACTATCGGTGGGCACTTTTTACATCTGCTCAAAGGCGAGAAGCCAAATGAGCTACACGAGCGCGTGATGAACGTTTCACTTATCTTGTATGCAGAGCATGAGTTTAATGCCTCTACCTTTACTGCGCGCGTTTGTGCTTCTACCTTGTCAGATATCCATTCTTGTATCACGGGTGCGATTGGCTCATTACGCGGTCATTTGCATGGCGGCGCTAATGAGGCGGCGATGGATATGATTGAAGACTTTAGCTCACCAGATGAAGCCGAAAAAGAGATGATGGCTATGCTTGAGCGTAAAGATAAGATCATGGGCTTTGGTCATGCAATTTATAGCGAATCTGATCCGCGTAACGTCATCATCAAAGAATGGGCGGAAAAACTGGCTGAGGACGTTGGTGATACGGTTTTATATCCAGTATCTGTGCGCTGTGAAGAAGTCATGTGGCGTGAGAAAAAACTGTTCTGTAATGCTGACTTTTTCCATGCCTCAACCTATAACTTTATGGGTATCCCAACCAAGCTATTTACCCCAATATTTGTCTGCTCGCGCCTGACTGGCTGGGCGGCTCACGTTTTTGAGCAGCGCGCAAATAATCGTATTATTCGCCCAAGTGCAGAGTACATCGGTGAAGAGCCAAGAGACGTACCTACTATCGCTGAGCGTGGTTAATTAATCATCATTATTTACTTAGTTGTTTCATTATAGGGTGCGTATGGCGCACCCTATAACTCTCTAAAATTGCCGTAACATTTATTTAGCAAAACCTATTATTCATAATATATTTTGCTAAATAAATACTTTGACACCTAATAAAACCCACTATAAAGGAAAGCACGCCATGAGCGACAGCAAGCAGCCTTTAACGCAAGTTAATCCGCAAGCCATGAATGAGCAATATAAAAAGCCCCTGCCCGGTACCGAATTACATTACTTTGATGTCGAGCAAGCCGTCAATGAAATTGAGCCGGGTGCTTATGCTAAGCTACCTTTTAGCTCAAAAGTATTATGCGAAAACCTCGTGCGCCGCTGCCCACCCGAGGATTTGGCCGAGGCACTGTCACAGCATATCTACCGTAAGCAAGAAGTGGATTTTCCTTGGTATCCTGCCCGCGTCGTTTGCCACGACATCTTAGGACAGACTGCGTTTGTTGATCTTGCAGGTCTACGTGATGCCATCGCCGCAGAAGGTGGTGATCCATCCAAAGTTAACCCCATCGTACCGACGCAATTGATCGTCGATCACTCCTTAGCGGTCGAGCATGCAGGCTTTGAAGAAGATGCGTTTGAAAAAAACCGTGCCATCGAAGAGCGCCGTAACGAAGATCGTTTTCACTTTATTAACTGGTGCCAATACGCCTTTGATAACGTCAACGTCGTACCGCCTGGTAACGGCATCATGCACCAAATAAATCTTGAAAAAATGTCGCCAGTGGTACAAGTCGTCGCTGACCAAGACGGCGATGCCATCACCTTCCCTGATACCTTGGTCGGTACTGATAGCCACACACCAATGGTCGATGCGCTCGGCGTTATCTCTATCGGTGTCGGCGGGCTAGAAGCCGAAAGCGTGATGTTGGGCAACCCTTCATACATGCGCTTGCCAAACATCGTTGGCGTTGAGCTAACAGGCAAGCTGCAAGAAGGCATTACCGGTACAGACTTAGTACTGGCGATGACAGAGTTTTTACGTGAAGAAGGCGTGGTCTCAGCCTACCTAGAATTTTATGGCGAAGGCGCGCGCAATTTGACTGTTGGCGACCGTGCTTCTATCTCGAATATGACACCAGAGTACGGCGCAACTGCTGCGATGTTCTCCATCGATGAGCAAACCATTGATTATTTACGTCTCACCGGACGCTCAGAGCAGCAAATCGAAACAGTTGAAGCCTATGCCAAACAGGTTGGTCTTTGGGCAGATGGCCTAAAAGATGCCGAGTATGAGCGTGTATTACGTTTTGACTTATCGAAAGTCGTGCGTAACATCGCAGGCCCGTCACGTCCCCATGCACGTGTATCGACGACTGATCTTGTCAAAGAAGGCATCGCCCACGGTGAAAACGAAAAACTACCAGAACCAAAAGATGGTCTGATGCCGGATGGTGCCGTCATTATTGCTGCTATCACCAGCTGTACCAACACCTCAAACCCGCGCAACATGGTGGCTGCCGGTATTGTCGCTCGTAATGCGGTGGAAAAAGGCCTTATTCGCAAACCTTGGGTCAAGTCGTCACTCGCGCCAGGCTCAAAAGCCGTTAAGCTGTATTTAGAAGAAGCCAACTTATTGCCCGAGCTACAAAAACTGGGCTTTGATGTCGTCGCCTTTGCTTGTACCACTTGTAATGGCATGAGCGGTGCGCTCGATCCAGAGATTGAGCAAGAGATCATCGAGCGGGATTTATTTAGTACCGCCGTATTATCAGGCAACCGTAATTTTGATGGCCGTATCCATCCGTATGCTAAGCAAGCTTTCCTTGCTTCACCGCCTTTGGTGGTCGCCTATGCTATCGCTGGTAATATCCGTTTTGATATTGAAAAAGACTCACTCGGCAAAGACCAAGATGGCAACGATGTGTATCTAAAAGACATCTGGTTTGAGGACAGTGAAGTCGATGCTATCGTGGCTAAAGCCGTCAAACCTGAGCAGTATAATGCCGTCTATATTCCGATGTTTGATGAAGCCAAAGCACAGGCAGGTCGTAATGAAGCGTCGGTTATCGACCCTCAGTACGACTGGCGTGAGATGAGTACTTATATCCGTCGCCCTCCTTATTGGGAAGGTAAGATGGCCGCGATGAATAAATTAAAAGGTCTGCGCCCACTAGCCGTACTTGGCGATAACATCACAACCGATCACATGTCACCATCGAATGCGATCATGGGCGACTCTGCAGCTGGTGAGTATCTCGATACCATGGGACTGCCTGCTGAGGACTATAACTCATACGCCACGCACCGCGGTGATCATTTAACCGCGCAGCGTGCCACCTTTGCCAATCCAAAGTTATTGAATGAGATGGTACGTGACGAGGAAGGTAACGTCATTCAAGGCTCACTCGCTCGTGTGGAGCCAGAAGGTCAAGTCATGCGTATGTGGGAAGCGATCGAAACCTACATGAATCGTGAGCAGCCGCTTATCATCATCGCTGGTGACGGCTATGGTCAAGGCTCAAGCCGTGACTGGGCTGCAAAGGGCGTGCGCCTCGCTGGCGTAGAAGTCGTCGTGGCTGAAGACTTTGAGCGTATCCACCGTCAAAACTTAGTCGGTATGGGTGCACTTCCCGTACAGTTTAAAGAAGGCACCAACCGTGAGACGCTAAATATCGATGGTACAGAAATCTTTGATATCGAAGGTGAAGTATCGGCGGGCGGCGATATGACGCTAGTGATTCATCGCAAAGACGGCACAGTCGATAAAGCCCCAGTTATCTGCCGCCTAGATACGGCTGATGAAGTGAAGATGTACAACTCTGGCGGTATGTTACAGCGTTTTGCCAAAGAGTTTATTGAAGGCACGCTAGATATTGCGTAAGCGTCAAGGCATAGCGTATAAGTAATAAATAAGCCGATGTTATATAAAGATATGGCATCGGCTTTTTTAAGCTTATATTTCCTAACTATTTGTACTGCCTAACTATGTGGATTTGGCAAATGATGCCGATGGCGTTTAACAGTATCGAGCTTAAAAACTTAGCTTTAAAGCATTAACTTAACATCACGATAAAAGTTCTCATGTGTCCCTAGCATAAGCAGCGTAAGAACGAGCTGACCATCATCTATCTGATAAGCTAATAACGTTAACTGTTTTGCCATTTTAAATTTGTGGACGCGCACAGACGAAAGATCACCTGCTTTGAGTGTTCCTAAATGAGGATCATCAACGATTGCGTGCACAGCCTTATCAAGGTCTGATTTTTGATTCTTATGTAACTTTTTAACCGCTTTTTTGAACCCATGAGACTGAATAACACGTAGAGATTGAGTCATATTTTTTCCAGATTAAACTATCCAAATTCATAAGGCTCAGTCATACCAGCATCAACCTCGGCTTGTGCAATTAATAACTGACGAACAAATTCGTAGGATAAATCAGGATTATCTTCCATAATTTGACCGATAGTTGCCCAGTGCTCAATCTGCTTCGGTGGTGTCCGGTGTTGTGCTTTTGCAATAGCATGAGCTTTGTCAACCAGGGACTTATTAAGTCGTATACTCGCAGTGGACATAACGTCCTCCTTATTTAATAATACTAACCTTTGTGGTATTTTACCACAAACAAGAAATATTAACTATTCACACTATAATAAGACTTAAAGGAATGAAAACCATGACCCAACCAAAATTCGCACCGCAACTCTCTGTTCCCGCCACCTATATGCGTGGCGGCACCTCAAAGGGCACCTTCTTTAAATTATCTGATCTACCTGAGCGTTGCCAAGTGGCAGGCGAGTCGCGGGATAATTTCTTATTGCGTGTCATCGGTAGCCCTGACCCGTATGGCAAGCAAATCGACGGCTTAGGCAATGGCAGCTCTAGTACGTCAAAAACGGTGATATTGTCTGAAGCAAAACAAGCTGATCATGACGTCAATTATTTATTTGGACAAGTTAATATCGCAAAGCCCATGATTGACTGGGCGGGTAATTGCGGTAACTTAACCGCCGCCGTGGGTGCTTGTGCGATAAATATGGGTTTGGTTGACGCGGACAAGGTTTCTAGTAGCATTGATAAAGACGCGGACAGCGGTATCTGCGAAGTGCGTATTTGGCAAGAGAATATCAGCAAAACCATTATCGCTCATGTACCTGTATACAAAGATAAGAATGGCCAGGTGCAAGTGCAAGAAACAGGCGACTTTGAACTCGATGGCGTGACCTTCCCCGCTGCTGAGGTCAAAATCGAATTTATCGATCCAGTCGATTCATCCAGTGATATGTTTCCGACCAACAACCTCGTCGATGACTTTGATGTCTCTGGTTGTGGTCTAAATATCGATAGCGTCAAAGCGACCTTTATCAGTGCAGGTATCCCGACAATCTTTATGCAGGCAACAGACTTAGGGTTTAGCGGTACGGAGCTACAAGGCGATATTAATAGTGATAGTGAGACCTTAGCCAAGTTAGAGGCTATCCGTGCGCGTGGCGGTGTGGCAATGGGACTCTTTAAAGACGAGAGCGAGGCACAAACCAGCCAACATATTCCTAAGATTGCGTGGGTAGCACCAGCACAAAGCTATAGCGCCTCGAGCGGCAAAGCAGTCAATAAAGATGACATCAATCTTGTGGTTCGCGCGATGAGTATGGGACAACTGCATCATGCGATGATGGGTACAGCAGCGGTCGCCATTGCGGCAGCAGCGACCACGCAAGGCACACTAGTCAATGAGGCGGCAGGCGGTGGCGAGCTGTCAGAGGTTCGTTTTGGTCATCCATCAGGAACACTGCTGGTCGGCGGCAAGACTGAACAAGTCGCTGGACGCTGGCAAGCCAAAAAAGTCTCCATGAGTCGTTCTGCTCGCCGAATTATGGAAGGCGCGGTATTTGTGCCAGCGGATAGTTTTTAACCGCTAATTTTACTCTCACCGTATATCATTAACATCCCGCCTAGAGTGACTAAGGCTAAACCAGTAATTTTATAGATATCTATCGTTTTGACCTCTAAGCCAAACAACCCAGTCTGGCTTAGAATCAAGGCAAAATACATTTGTCCTAGAAAAACCCAGAGCAATGTATTACCTGCGCCTATCTTTGGCGCGGCAATAAACATAAACAAGATATAAAAGCTGCCCAAGAATCCTGGTAACCACATCCACCATGTCGCATTTTCAATTATTGGCGGTTTAATACCACCACTCATCATATAGGACAGCACTAAAGAAGCCAATGCACCTCCTAAGTATAAATAAAAGGTAGATTGGATTTGAGAGGCTTGCGTACTTTCTCGAAAAGCGTTGACAATAGCCAGCTGGAGCGGAACAATGGCACCTCCTAATAGGCTAATCAAGATATAAGGAAGTATTTTCAAACGGCGTTCACCAAAAGATAATAAAGAATATCTCCATATAATACCAAACTTAATTTTAATATTTAATATTTAATAT
>NZ_LNUO01000094.1:0-27886 GCF_001462175.1 Psychrobacter sp. ENNN9_III | reverse complement strand
CTTTTGGGAAGTAAAATTTGGAAGACGGATCTATTTAAAAGATATATGAGCTGTTTTTTTGTCTATCTTTTAAGAAAAACCATCTATTGCCAATAAAAACATAACTTTCTCCAAAAGAATAAATCCTATGAATATTCATAGCCTTACAAGTTTTTTAGATGTTTTTTATAAAAATCTCACTGATTTTAATTAAAGAAATTATACGTCCTTATACTTTCTCACACCCTAAAAAATCAAAACCCATACTTTATAGGTATATATTTATGCTTAGATAGTTTTTGACTTGCTCATTAGAAAACCATAACTTGTTAGATAGTTATAAGGATATTACCCATGGAGAAACACGAATGGAATCACCCACCTTAAATATCAATAAAGTTATTGATGAAGCCAAATTTGCGCCCTTTCATTGGAAGGTGCTGTTTTGGTGTCTACTGATTATCATCTTTGATGGTTATGATCTCATCATTTATGGCGTCGCCCTACCGCTACTTATGGAAGAGTGGTCATTGACTTCAGTACAGGCAGGCTTTCTTGCCAGTGCTGCCCTATTTGGCATGATGTTTGGTGCCATGATTTTTGGTACTTTGTCTGACAAAATCGGCCGCAAAAAGACCATCATGATCTGCGTCGCCCTATTCAGCAGCTTTACCTTTTTTGGGGCCTTTGCTAATGGTCCAATGCAGTTTGCGGCTTTACGCTTCATTGCCGGTCTTGGTATCGGCGGCGTGATGCCCATCTGTGTGGCGCTGACCTCTGAATACGCTCCAAAGCGTATGCGTAGTACGCTAGTCGCCATTATGTTTAGTGGTTACGCGATAGGTGGTATGGCATCCGCATTGCTAGGATCATTTTTGGTGGTAGATTATGGCTGGGAGATTATGTTTTATATCGCAGGTATTCCTACCTTGCTATTACCAATCATTTGGAAAATGCTGCCTGAATCTTTGATGTATTTGGTCAAAGAAAAAAGACATGACGACGCCAAAAAAATCGTCCGCAGACTTGCACCACAAGAAACTATCACGACCTCCACTACCTTAATATTAGATGAACCAACCAAAGGCGATGACGCTCCTATCAAAGCGTTATTCCTAAAAAACCGTGGCTTTACTACCATTATGTTTTGGATCGCCTTCTTTATGTGCTTGTTGATGGTCTACGCTCTTGCCAGCTGGTTGCCGAAGCTGATGATTCAAGCAGGTTACTCGCTAGGCGCTAGTATGCTGTTCTTATTTGCGCTTAATATTGGCGGGATGATCGGTGCTATTGGTGGCGGTGTGCTGGCTGATAGATTCCATTTAAAACCAGTATTAACGATTATGTTTGTCGCTGGTGCTGCTGCATTGATATTACTTGGCTACAACAGCCCACAAGTGGTGCTCTATACCCTTATCGCGATTGCAGGTGCGACTACTATTGGCTCACAGATACTGCTCTACACCTTTGTCGCTCAGTATTATCCGACCGCTGTACGTACCACTGCTATGGGCTGGGCATCGGGTATCGGTCGCATTGGCGCTATCGTAGGTCCTATCTTGACTGGAGCGTTACTCACGCTTGAGCTTAGCCACCAGATGAACTTCTTGTTTATTGCCATACCAGGCATGATCGCTGCCGTCGCTATCTTCTTAGTGAATCTAAGCGCCGCAGTTGATGGTAAAAAAAGCAATGTACCAGCAGTGGCATTAGATACGCCAGTATCCACTTAATATAGTCAGGTCAATATAAAAGAGATACAGTGAGACTGGGACAAATTTTGCGAAGCCTCTGTCAGCGTAGACACAGCACGCAAGAAAAATTTTTCCCAGTCTCGCGTCATAATCTAATGTATACATTTAATTTAGTATCAACTATAGCAGTTATAACGGTTAAAGAATGTTTTGGCTGGTATTGATTAACAGGTTGGTAAATAAAAATAGCGCACTCATATTATGAATGCGCTATTTTTATATGTGCAATTTCAATATCAGCACTCTATTGTATAACTCGCCTACCATGCTATCATTCAAGTGAATGAACAGAACACCAACTATAGTCAATACTAAATAAAATCGATACATGATTACGATACATTATTAATAGTCACGTGCTACTGGTATAAATTTTGCTTGCTTGCTGTGCCTACGCCGACAGATGCTGCACAAAATTTACCCCAGCAGCACGGTATCTTTTTTAGAGTGAATCAACTATATCAAGGATGATGAATGAATACTACAAACAAAGAAGCCCCTACTACTGGCATCAACGAACCGTTAATTATCAGAGAAGACAGTAAAGATGCAAGCGGCGTCGTCACCCTCACGTTAAACCGCCCCAAGCAATTCAACGCGCTATCGGTCGATATGTTATCCGCTATGCAGGCAGAGCTGGACAGCATCGCCCAAGATAGTAATATACGTGTGGTCGTCATTGCGGCGAATGGCAAGGCATTTTGTGCAGGTCACAACCTAAAAGAGATGCGTGCAAACTCAGATGAGGCATTCCACAGTGCGTTATTTAAGCAATGTAGTCAAATGATGCTGACCATCAATCAGATGCCGCAAGTCGTGATTGCCAAGGTGCAAGGCATCGCTACCGCCGCAGGCTGTCAACTGGTCGCGGCCTGCGACTTAGCGGTAGCTTCTGATGAGGCTAATTTTGCGACTTCTGGCATCAATGTCGGACTGTTTTGTTCAACCCCTGCCGTTGCCGTCAGCCGCAACCTATCTCGCAAGCAAGCTTTTGAAATGCTTATCACGGGTGAGTTTATCGATGCTCATACAGCCATGCAGCAAGGACTGATTAATCGTATAGCTTCAGCGGATCAGTTAGATGCAACGCTGCAATCTTTAATCGATGCCATTACTGCCAAATCCTCTGTCGCGGTCAAAACGGGCAAAGATATGTTCTATAAACAATTGGACATGGATTTAGCGGATGCCTATGAATATGCTGGTAAAGTGATGACGGGTAATATGATGGCAGACGATGTAAGCGAAGGCATTGACGCCTTTATCGAAAAGCGCCATGCGGTATGGACGGGACGTTAATCGCTTTATTAGCGTCTAGATGTCCTTACTATCTATCCTTTTCTTCTATGAGCTCTTGGACATCTGCGCCAATAATTTTAGCAAGATGTCCCGTCTTAAGGTAGACGGTAGTGCCATCTGTACCTGCTTTCATCTGTGGCTGCACACCTACGGGCAAGCGTAGCCAGCTACCTTGTTTATGCGTTTTATCGCCTTCTAGCAGAGTGCCTTTGACCACCAGCAGTTCTGCACCACCCTCAATCGCTTGAGTCATAAGATCTTCTGTGAATAATGCATCACCTGCGCTCAAACGCTGTAAACTCACCTGTTCGCTATCGTCCGAGAATAAAGCACAAACCTCATGGTTGCCGACTCGTTGCCAGTTTACGCTATCGTGCGTATCGATAGCGACATGACGCTCTTCGGACGGTGACATCTGTCGCAGCTTAACAAAGATAACCGCACCTTCATCGCTATAAGGCGTATGGCCTGATGTTGGCGGATTGCGTAGATACCAGCCAGCGGGATAGTGCTTATCATCAGCAGAAAAAGTACCTGACAATACCAAAATCTCCTCACCACCCGGATGCTGATGATGCGGAAAATGCGATCTTGGCGCATAACGCACAAGGCTAGTCGCCCGCGCCTTCTCTGCGCCCACTCGATCAAGCATGACGCGCTCGACGCCATTTTGTGGTGATTTAATCCATTGATGCTCTTCAGCCATCAGCTCAGCACGACGTGAAAAATCTGCATTAATTAGCATAGGATATTGTCCAAATTCGGTGTGAGAGTATCGAGCTTAATAATCAACCTTACCGCGTAAGGCTTTGGTTTTGCCGCGCTGCGTCTTTTGATCGACACGTTTGCGCTTAGCACTTTTGCTCGGCTTGGTAGGTTTGCGAGCTTTGACGACTTGGGTAGATTGCAATATAAAAGCTTTGAGACGTTCAAACGCGTCAATCTTGTTGCGCTCTTGGGTACGGAATTGCTGAGCTTTTAGGACGAATATACCCTCTTTAGTGATACGGCTGTCTTTACTGTCTAATAAACGCTGCTTTTGCACGTCACTCAGACTTGAGGCATTGATATCGAAGCGTAGATGAATAGCGGAGGAGACTTTATTGACGTTTTGCCCGCCTGCTCCTTGCGCGCGGATGGCGCTAATCTCGACTTCACTATCGCTTAGGCTAATGGTATTACTGATAAAAATCATAGTTGTCTTTTATTTCTTTTAAATAATTGGTTTTTTAGATGGTTTTCTCCTATATGGGGTGTGGTTAAGCATTTATAAATAGGGCGTTCCTTCTAACACTTTATTGCATTGAACCAAGCATAGCGCCTACTAATAAAAACGGAATTGACATCAGTATCTTAAAAACGGAATCTCTGCATTTTTCCCAGCGCGTAATAATGAAATATAAGTTGGCAAATGGAAGAAATAGATATAACAGACCCCAAAGTATGGATTCTTGAAAGGCAATAATAATCAGTTTAATCCCATAGATAAAAGAGATGATGACACCAATAATAAATAAAACAATTCCTATGATCTCCATAGTTGCGCTCCTAAAATAAGTTTGATTTGAAATCAAGATTTTGTACATCAATATTATTCTGCTCCAGTCATAGCAAATACCAAACTATTTTGACTGTCACAACCTTCTCTCACCTTTATAAAATGCTCGTCCAAAATATAAGAAAAATGCATAAAAAAACGCGCTGCCTAGCACCACATCAGCAGCACTTACTGTTGAAGAATTTATCGCGGCAACCACCATGACAAAAGCGGTGGAAATCATAGGTAGCGTATAGCGCAATAGTTTGTGAGGCCAAAAATAACCACCTAAGGACATCAGTCCTACTAGTATGATGAACGCAAGCCATGTATCAATTTCACCAGCTAATATTGACATACCAGTCTACACCGCTCGGTGACGCTTAAAGTTTTCTGCCTGCTCAAATATCTCTTTATAGACCTCTTTTGGGTCTACAGGTGGATAGCCCCATTCATCTAATAAAATCATCAGATCAAATTGTAGCTCAGCTTTGATGTCCTCACGCTTGTTCCAATCGGTGTATTTAGCCTTGTCATCTATCAGTTTTTTTACCTCTTTTGACAGCTCGAGCAGCTTATCTTCTGGATAGCTAAAGTCATATTTATGCGCAAGCATGATTAAAATGTCATAAAAAGCTTTTTCTTCAAAGTCGATACCCATCTCACCAAACGATGCCATCTCTTCGCGTAGCTCATGATACAGCTTGATGATCTCATCAGAGAAGTCGCCAATGACTTCGGCACGTAATATATCTTGCTCGTCACGGTCGTTATACTTCTCAACCAAGGCATTCATTTTTTTACTAAAATCAACGCCCTTCACTTTGTTGGTCTTTTTTAGCTCACCGATGGCTTTTGCCAGTAGCTGTTGCAGCAGTTGCAGCTTGGTATTGGGTTGTTTGACCATTTCAAGTTTGGCCAGATAGTCATCATCAAAGATGTCTATCTCACCATCACTGTCATCCCCGAGCTTAAATATCTCTTCTACTCCGTCACTGATTAGGGCATCTTTGACAAGGTCTCGCACCTTTTGGTTCATTTGTTCGGTGTCAGGCGCTCCGCCCGTAGTAATCTTAAAAATGATGCTACGTATCGCGAGGTAATAATGGATTTTGTTTTTGTGCGCTGGGGTCAGCTCTGCACTACCGACACAGATATCGTAGGCGGATTTCATGCGGCGAGTGAGATCCATAAAGGTTTTTTCAAGCTTTTGCGTGCGCAGCGCAAAGTCAGCAGCAGCGTTTAAACAATTCAGCTGTTGAATCGGGGTACCATTAAAGTAAAGGCTGGAATCAAACTTATAATAAAAAGCATCAAGCAGACTTAAATGATCTTTTACGACTACCACTGATTTTTGGATATCTTCGAAGTCTTGCACTTGACCGCCTGTGTAATGCGAGAGCGCTAGATTCATCTGCTTTTTAATCCCGATATAATCGACCACTAAGCCGCTTTCTTTACCTTCAAACTTACGATTCACTCGTGAGATGGTTTGAATCAAGCTGTGCTTTTGCAGTGGTTTATCGATATAGATGGTATCGAGAAACGGTACGTCAAAGCCTGTGAGCCACATATCGACGACGATGGCGATCTTGAAGTTGGATTTGCCGTTTTTAAACTGTCGGTCGAGCGCTTTGCGATAGTCTTTATTACCGAGCCTATCCCACAGTGCTTTTGGATCGTCTGGGTTGCGAGTCATGATCATTTTGACCCGCTCAATAGGTGTGATTTCTTTTTGTTCTTGCTCAGTCAAGCTTGAGCTTTCTTCGCAGGCTTTGATCTCATCCCATTCGGGGCGCAGCGCTATGATGTCTTGGAATAATTGATAGGCAGCTTCACGGCTGCTACAGACAAACATTGCCTTGCCTTTTTGTGTCGTGCCCTCTTCTATTCGCGCTTTATAGTGTGCAACGAAATCCTCAGCGATGGCTCTAATACGGTCAGGGTCGCCAAGAATAGTGGACATACTGGCCATGGCTTTTTTACTTTTATCGACCTGATAAACACTGGCGCCCGACTCTACGCTGTGCTTGTAATACTTCTCTACTTCATCAAGCTGCTTGCTATCGAGCAGCACTTTGGCTGCGCGGCCTTCATAAACGATACGTACGGTGATTTCATCAAATACCGACTCGACCATGGTATAGCTGTCGACTACAGGGCCGAAGACATCAAGGGTGGCATCAATCGGTGTACCCGTGAAGCCCACGTAAGTGGCATTGGGTAATGAGTCATGCAAATACTTTGCGAAGCCGTAAGACTTCTTTACCCCATCTTCGGTGACGGTAATTTTTTGCTGGAGATTGATTTGGCTACGGTGTGCTTCATCGGAGATACAGATAACGTTACTGCGCTCGGTCAAAAGTGCTAAGTCTTCGGTGAACTTATGGATGGTGGTCAAGAACACACCGCCACTTTTGCGCCCTTTTAACTGTTCGCGTAGATGCGCTCGGCTCTCGACACTGATGATATTGTCATCGCCGATATAGGTCTTAGCATTGGTAAAGGTCTCAGACAGCTGACCATCTAAATCGGTACGATCAGTGATTAAGATAATGGTTGGGCTACCAAGCGTGGCGTCTTTCATCAGTAAGCGCGCTAAAAACAGCATGGTGAAGCTCTTACCGCAGCCCGTCGCGCCAAAGTACGTACCGCCCTTTCCATCTCGAACGCCATCACATGAGCTATTATCGTCAATTAGATTGCCCTGGTTGTCCGTCAGCTTCATGTGCTGTTTGATGTTAGCGTATAGCTTGGTGGCCGCATAATACTGGGGATAACGACAAACGATTTTCTCTTCCCTGCTTGATTTGTCAGGCACATAGATGAAGTTGCGGATGACATCGAGCAAACGAGCTTTATCAAATAAGCCGCTCATCATCGTTAGCAGTGAATGAATACCGTCTTTCTCTAAGTTTTCATCGCCCGTGATCTTGCGCCAAGAGTAATAGAACTCATAAGGGGCAAAGAACGAACCCATCTTTGAGTTGACGCCATCGCTAATCACGCATAGAGCGTTGTATTTAAAAAGCTCTGGAATATCGCGCTTATAACGGGTGGTCAGCTGGGTGTAGGCATCAAACATAGTGGCATCTTCACGGATGCTGCTTTTAAACTCAAACACTACCAGTGGTAAGCCATTGATATAGAGAATGCCATCAGGTATACGCGTCTCAAAGCCTTGTATCTCCATCTGATTGACGATGCGATAGCGATTGTTATCGAGTGCTTCATAATCGATGAGCTGGATGTATAAGTCTTTTTGGGTATGGTCTTCACGCTTGAGTAAAAAGCCATCTGCGACCCATTTCATAATGGCTTTGTTTGTGTCGTACAGATCGGAGGCAGGGAGGTATTCGAGCTTATGAATGATGGACTCAATCTCATACTCTGTGATTAAGTCTGCTTGATAACGGCTCGCCAGAAACTGTCGAAGATCAGACTTAATCAGCACATCATCAGGATTGCGGTCGAGTGTTTCGCCAAGTGTATGTGGATAGCCCTCAGCTGCTAGCAATTCAATAATGGCTTGTTCAAGCCTGTCTTCGGTGAATTTCAATGGTGCGTCCTTTTTTATATTTTTGATAAGAGCAATAATATTTTATTATTGCTTCTTTTTAAGCAATTCAATTTCAAGTTTTTCTTTCTCAATTTGAAGTTCTAAAATTGCACTTTTCTTAATGGACTCAATATCTACTTCGTACTTATATTTTTCTAGTTGAAAAGTAACTAATTTATCTTGTTGAGGCTGTATTCTAAACATCCATATCGAAAAACCAAACAAACCAAGAAGAGTGCCAAATATAGCTAGCCCGACTAATAAATTATTAAAGCCATCCCTATCTGAAATTATGACTTCTCTATACCCTTCTATAATATTCTTAGTCTCGTCTGAAAAATTATTACTATTTGCATTATCTAATTGAATAGCAATATCGATAAGCTGAACATTAGCTTCTTTCGTAATATATATGGTCGCACCTAAGCTAAATATTAAAAGTATTAATCCGAAAAGAGCAAAGAATTTATAAACATTATCTGTAGGTAATGGAACTTTATTCTGCATACTTTCTATCGCTATATTTCAAATGATTATTGAAACTCAACCTACTAAAACTCTCAGCAGTGCTCACCTATGCATCCTCTAACATCGCAGCAGCAGAAACACGCAACTCACCTGACATTAACTTAGGTAAAAGAGTATCGCGGAGTTCAGATAAAGAAATAGCCTGCTTTGAACGAATATTATTTGCTAAATACATAGGTTTTACTTTATTTGAAAACTCTTCCATCAATATTAGTGGAGGTATTGCTACTGACCAGCTCATTATTGCTGCTTTATCGCCACGTGGCATTTTGGTTCCTTTTGACGTTGCAGTCATATAATCAAAGAAAGAGTCCTGATAAAGAAGGCTAAATAGATATTCATTAGCTACAGCATCATTAGCTTGAAAGCCTAAAACATCATTTGACCGACCACCACTGAAACTAGCAAGCCATATCTTTTTGAAGTATGGACGTATATTAGAAATCAGGGTTTGTCCCACAGAGAACTTTGGAACTTGACTAGTACTCGCGATACTTGCTGCGTAAGAAATACCCGCTTTTTCTTTATTCATATTCTCAGTAGAAACATAATTTTCCAAACTGAGTTCTGAGGTATTTATTTTACCTTTTCCGAAGAAGCAAATATCAGCAAGCGTTCCAGATTCCCAACCCTTCGGAATCCACCCCATCTCCTCCGTAAACTCAAATTCATCAGGGAATAAATTCTGAATATTTGAGTTCTCTTTTTTCTCAATGGCTTGACGCTGCTCAGCACGCTTAGCGAACACATCAGGAATAGCATTGCCAGCCGCTAGCGCATTATCAATGACAGGATCAAAATCTACAAACCAGCTTTTAAACAATGCCTGCGCCATCGCTTCTAGCGTCTCGTTCATTTGGCGGTTTAGCTCGATTTTGTCATCTAAAGAACCAAGAATATGGGCAATATTGTTTTGAGTATCTAAATCTGGTTTAGGAATACCTAAGTTTTCTATCATGCTTTTAGTTAAAGCATGTCGAGTTGCACCTGCACTTGCATAATTTAATAATAATTGTTGTACTTGCGGTGATACTAGTTGATACCTTAGATATAAAGGATTAAACGAGCTTTCTTTAGGTCTAATTATTGAAACATGCTGATTAACTCTGGCAGGTAAGACCTGATTGTCGACCATGCAAACCCTAGCAACCGAGTCGCCAGTGATATTCAGCAAAATATCATTTTCTTCCACGATAACGTTTTTTAGTTTTCCAGCAGCTTCTGCCGTTATAAAGACCAAACCATCTTTTTTAAAACCGTCGTTATAAATATTTTGACTTCTTATTAATGTGATTTCACCTTCTTCGAGATAAACGCTACTCCCACCCCTAGGCGTTGCACCACTACCAATTTTTTTACAATGATCTACTAATGAAACTACTTCCCAATCACTCGCCATAACCCAATACCTCCAAGTTCTGACGAATGGTAGCGTCTAGCTTTTCAGACTCTTGCATTTGTGCATATAGCGTTTGGCTTAGCTCTAGCATTTTAGTCTCAAACGGAATACCGTCATCTTCAATCGCTGCTGCACCTACATAACGCCCAGGAGTCAGCACATAGTCATTGGCTTTGATATCATCTAGGCTTGCCGATTTACAGTAGCCTGCCTCATCGCTATAGGCTTCATAACCACCTACTTCCTTCTCACCGCGCCATGCATGATAAGTCTTAGCAATCGCCTCAATATCATCAGTGGTGAGTTCTTTATGTGTACGATCGACCATACTGCCGATAGCACGTGCATCAATGAATAGCGTTTCACCACTACGATTACGCAATCCACGTGCTTTGCTATCAGCGGAGGTGGCTTGCTTGTCTTTACTAATAAACCATAAGCACACCGGAATCTGCGTGGTATAAAACAGCTGACCCGGTAGCGCAATCATACAATCGACCAGATCGTTTTTGATGATTTGCTCGCGTATCTCGCCTTCACCACTGGTTGTGGTGGACATCGAGCCGTTTGCCAATACGAAACCAGCAGTTCCATGCTCAGAGAGCTTAGATATCATGTGCAATATCCATGCATAGTTGGCATTGCCCGTCGGCGGTGTCGGATACCCTGCCCAGCGTGGATCATCGACCAGCTCATCAGGGGCGCGCCAATCCTTTTGGTTAAAAGGTGGGTTTGCCATGATGAAGTCCGCTTTTAGGTCTTCGTGCTGATCTTTAAAGAACGTATCGGCAGCCACATCACCCAAGTTGCTAGAGATACCACGAATGGCAAGGTTCATCTTAGCGAGTTTGTAGGTCGTGCTGGTGTACTCTTGCCCATAGATAGACACGTCTTTGGTATTACCGTGGTGACTCTCGATAAACTTAATCGACTGGACGAACATACCGCCCGAGCCACAACAGGGATCATAGATTTTACCTTGATACGGCTCAAGCATCTCAGCTATTAGATTCACCACAGACTTAGGTGTATAGAACTCACCACCGCCCTTGCCTTCAGTCGCGGCAAACTTACCTAAGAAATACTCGTACACGCGCCCTACCGTGTCCTCGGAAGGATTGCCAATAGTGTCGATGTTATTGACGACATCAATCAAAGCGGCAAGCTTACTGGCCGTTAAGCCAAGACGCGAGAAGTAGTTATCCGGCAATGCCCCTTTTAATGATTGGTTGGTTTTCTCAATCGTGCTAAGCGCAGTGTCGATTTTGAGCGCGATGTCTTCTTGCTTGGCATTCTGCTGGATAAAACTCCAACGGCTCTCCTCTGGCAAGTAGAACACGTTATCTTTGGTATAGGCTTGCACCATGTCGATATGTTTTTCATAGCCTGTATCGATCAGCTTTTGGCGCTGCTGCTCAAAAGTATCACTGATGAACTTTAAGAAAATCAAGCTAAGGACGATATGCTTATATTCTGAGGATTCGACGCTACCTCGTAGCTTGTTGGCAGCATCCCAAAGGGCTTCTTCAAAGTTGCCATTGTCTGTTTTATCTTTTTTGTTTGCAGGTGTTTTTGCCATGTTTCTTGATTCTCTTGTTTTAACTAAATGGTATTGACTGATAATTTCATTGCCGGCAAGTATAACGCACATTGGACGATTGGATAAGCGCTATAAAGCCTGCTGGCGGTTTTGGTTTTTTATTATTACCCGTTATATGTAATGACCAGTCACACCACTATTGATGCACGAATATGAATATCTGCTAAAATTATGCCATTACACTGATAACAACTAATAACAGACAAATAGAAAGGATTTGATATGCGCTTGGCATCCGTTTTTCAAAAAATGCACGACCGTACGCCCAAACTTGCCAAAGCAGTATCGCTGGCAACGGCGACGGGCGTCATTGTAGGAAATAGCTTCGCTGGCAGTATTCCTGTGTGGCTTATGGGTGCGACCAAAATGATTACTGGCGCAGCTATCGCGGACAAGGCGGTGATCAAAATCGCCAATCATTGGATTAATAGTAATAACGCTGTGATCGACATGGTGTTACCACAAAAAGACTGGCGCATCAGCCTACCTGATGACGTATATACAGACGGCAAATACCTACTCATTAGCAATCATCAATCATGGGTTGATACCAGTATTGTCCAGTATATTAGCCAAGATCGCCTGCCTTTGACGCGGTTTTTTACCAAGTTTGAATTGATATACATTCCTATCGTCGGTCAAACCTTTTACTTTTTAGACTTCCCTATGATGCGTCGGCATTCTAGAGCGGATATCGCCAAGAACCCCGCCTTAAAAGGTCAAGATCTCAAAGAAGCACAACGTGCCTGCGCGCTGCTTAAAGACAAGCCTTTCACTTTACTCAATTATCTAGAAGGAACGCGCTTTACGCCTGTTAAGCATGAAAAGCAGCAGTCGCCCTACACGCATCTGCTCAAGCCACGAGCAGGCGGTTTGGCGCTAGCTATCAATGCCTTGGGTGCAGAGGTAGACGGTATATTGGATATGACGATTGTCTATCCTGATGGCGTACCGACTTATAGTGACTTGTGGAAAGGTAATATCAAGCGCTTGGGCGTCGATGTCCGCTATATCGACATACCGGATGGTTTGTCCGTGGCTGTTCAAAATGGTGGTTATCAAAATGATGATGCCGTCAAAGCCAGAATGTTTGAATGGGTTGAGCATATATGGCGCCAAAAAGATGAGCGCATCACCAAGATGCTGGCTGATTTTGAAACATAGGAGCCTGAAAGCTATTTTTGATAAATAAAAAACGCCTCTCAAAAACAGCATAGTGCTGCTGGGATAAATTTTTTGAAGCCTCTGGAGTGACGAAGTCACACAGCAAGCGAAGAAAATTTGTACCAACAACACGCTTCAGAATCTATGATTGAATGACATTTAACACAGGTTATAACGAGAACATAAATGTACGTTATTAAATCTTTACCAGCTTTGGCAACATTAAAAAACTTAAGCCGCTATAGCACCTATGCTGTAGCGCTTAGCGTTTGTACGGTTATTTCTTCCAGCATATCAGCCAGCACTGCCTCATCCACTACCGATGACCTTAATCAAAATTTATCATCTTGGCAGCAGATAGAGGTGCAAGGTAAAAACCAAGACGTTTACTTCTATGCATGGGGCGGTGACCCTCAGATCAATACCTATCTACAGTGGGCCGCCGAGCAAGTCGATGATAAATATAATATCAATTTGGTTCATGTCAAATTGAGCGACACCAGTGAAGCCGTCAGCCGTGTACTCGCGGAAAAATCAGCCGATAATAATGATGAAGGCAGCGTGGATCTCATCTGGATAAATGGCGCAAACTTTGCCACCATGAGTGAGAACTCATTATTACTGAAACAATGGGCGAACAAGCTGCCTAACTTCGCGCTGACCGATCCAGATAATAATCCTGCCGTAAACTTTGATTTTGGTGTGCCAACCAATGGCATGGAAGCGCCATGGGGACAAGCCTCGCTGACCTTTTATTACGACAGCTTATCGACGAATAAGCCACCAACCACCCTAAATGAGCTGGTCAATTGGACGGCGCAAAACCCCGGGCGTTTCAGCTACCCAAAGCCGCCTGACTTTTTAGGCATGAGCTTTTTAAAATACGCTTTAGTCATGCTACTTGAGCAGCAAGATGCTAAAACAGGCGAAAATATCAAAGCACAGCTCAACCTGCCAGCCACAGAGCAAAATATAGACATGGTATTAGCCCCTCTATGGAAGTTCTTAGACAACTTTCATCCAACCCTCTGGCGTAAGGGTGAGCAATTTGTGCAAACGGGCGCGCACATGCGGCGTTTGGTTGATGATACCGAGCTTAGCTTAGCCTTTAGCTTTTCCGCGCCTGAAATTCCTGCGGCCGTGCAGCGTTATGATTTACCCAAGAGCATTCGTAGCTATGCCATGAGCGATGGCAGCTTAAGTAACACTCATTTTGTGGCCATTCCTTATAACGCCAGCCACCCACAAGCCGCGCAGCTGGTCGCAAACTTCTTGCTAAGCCCAGAAGCACAGGCTAAAAAGCAGACCTCTTCTGTGTGGGGTGATAAAACCGTACTCATCCAATCGACGCTCGACCCTGAGCAACAAGCATTATTCAAGACTAACAAACCGCATCCGAGCGCCCTACCGGTTGATGCGATAAAACGTACCGTAAGTGAACCACATCCAAGCTGGGTTGATGCCATTATGCAAGGCTGGCAGGCGCGTTATGGGGTCAGCCCATGAGTAACGATTCTAACAACAAAAGGGCTGATACAAATACGAAAACGACAGCGCCTTACCAGACAGACCTATCTACGCGCATCTTTACGGGCGTTGTATCTTTAAGTCCAAAATTTTTATTGCTACTGCTGATATTACCCGTGCTCGGTGGTTTACTCAGCGTGCTATTACCTGCCTTTAGCTGGGTCCCTGCACTTGAGAAAACGACTCTTAGTCTACAAGGTTTTAACGATCTTTGGCAGACGCCGGGTCTTACCCAAATGGTAGCGTTAAGCATCGCCACTGGATTAATCAGCACGCTATTCGCCTTTGTCATGACTTTAATGATCTTGGCAGCATTTTTTTAATAGCATTTGGCTGACTCGTATTGAGCGTTTACTGAGTCCAATCTTGGTCATTCCTCATGCAGCGGCAGCCATCGCAGTTGGTTTTTTTAATTGCGCCTTCTGGTATGTTTTCACGCCTTATTTCACCGTGGCTAAGTGGCTGGGAGTTGGCGCCAGGCGGCATGTTTCCACACCGTGGCTAAGTGGCTGGGAGTTGGCGCCAGGCGGCATGTTTCCACATGACCCGTACGGCATCAGTATTATTTTAGGTTTGACGTTAAAAGAGCTGCCGTTTTTATTACTTATGGCACTAGGCGCTTTGGCACAACCAGAGCTGGGTAAAAAGCTGCGTCAGCAATATAAAGTCGCGCTAAATCTCGGTTATTATCCCATCACTGCCTTTTTTAAAGCCGTACTCCCTGTCCTCTATCCTTTTTTTACGTTTGCCTATCTTAGCCGTGCTGGCCTATGCCAGTGCCAGCGTAGAGATGCCATTGATATTAGGTCCAAATACGCCGCCCACGCTGGCAGTCACTATCATGCAATGGTTTAACGATGTTGACTTGAACTTACGTATAAAAGCCTCGGCGGGCGCGTTATTACAGCTGGCGTTGACGGGTGGTTTAATCGCCTTGTGGCTTGGTAGCGAGAGAGCGATAAAAGCTTGCTTTAATGGCACGTTGATAAATGGCAAGCGCCACTATGCAGATGCACTCTGGCAAAAAATCACCGCCACGCTTACCACTGTGGTGATAGGCTTTATTTTGCTGGCGCTCATTGGTCTGGTCATGTGGTCAGTGGCTGGTTTTTGGCGCTTTCCCGCCGTATTGCCAGAGCAGTTAGTGTTATTACATTTTCAAAGTGCTTTTACGCAAATGGGTACGCCATTATTTAATACTCTTGCTATCGGTATCGTAAGCACCGTATTTGCCATTGTGCTGACTTTGTTATGTCTAGAAGCTGAGCAATTAAGTCAAAAACCACTTTCAACATTGACCAGTTTTATTATTTATTTGCCACTGTTAGTGCCCAGCATTGCCTTTTTATTTGGTTTGGTGTGGCTACAGCAGTTGGTGAATAACCAAACAGCGTTTTTTAATGTGGCGTTTACCCATCTGCTTTTTGTACTGCCTTATGTGTTTTTATCGCTTGCCAGTAGCTACAGGCGTCTAGACCCTCGTTTTGCTCATGTAGCCGCGAGCCTTGGTGCAACTCCTGCTAAAGTATTTTTGCAGGTGAAATTACCACAACTGTTTGCGCCTCTGTTAATTGCTATCGCCCTTGGTTTAGCGATTAGCTTTGGTCAATACTTGCCGACGTTGTTAGCAGGCGGCGGACGTATAGCCACCATCACCACAGAAGCGGTGACTCTCGCCAATGGTGCCAGTAGGCGCACCAGTGCGGTGTACGCCATCATCCAAATGGCGTTACCGTTAATTGGCTTTATATTGGCGTGGGTATTGCCCAAATATTTCTTTAAAAGTGGCACTCGTTAGAAATAACATCTATAAGCGCTCCACTTTAAAGAAACAGTTGGCGTAGGCTGTGGCTTTAGCTCAGCTTAAATCTTTGCAAAAGCAAAATGCTGGGCTAAAGCCACAGCCTACGTTCGTCCATACTAAATTAAGAGTCAGGTAGCTGTGAAAATATCAGTCGTTAAAAACGTACATAAAGGGTCCTTGATGCAATCATCGTTACAGATAAAAGACTTACAGTTATATCGAGAAGGCACGCTATTACTCAGCCTAGATGAGCAAATTGCTGGTGGTGAAATATTGACCGTCATGGGCCCATCTGGCAGTGGTAAATCGAGCTTATTGAACTGGCTAACAGGTACTTTACCAAACGGTTTTACCGCTACTGGTGAGGTCTGGCTAAATGATAAAAATGTAAGCCATCTGCCGACGCACCTGCGTCATATTGGGGTACTGTATCAAGATGCACTACTGTTTTCGCATTTATCAGTAGCGGGTAATATTGCTTTTGCGATGCCTAAAAGTAATAAAATGGGCGATAGAAAACAGCGTAGTGAAAAAATAGAACAGGCGCTGGCACAAGTGGGGCTAGCGGGCATGGAAAATCGTCATCCTGACAATTTATCGGGCGGGCAACAAGCACGAGTGGCGCTACTTAGAACGCTATTGAGCGAGCCAAAAGCGATACTGCTAGACGAGCCTTTTAGCAAGCTCGATACCCAGCTACGAGTAGATACGCGCCAATTGGTATTTGAGCAAATCCGCACCCATAAACTGCCCGCTATCATGGTCACGCACGACCATAGCGATGCTGAAGCCGCAAAGGGGAAAGTGATTCATTTAGGTCTGTCGTTTTAGACCTATAGTCTTAGAATTATAACCTTAAACACCAAAGCGAAATACAAAAGGCAAGCGCATGCTAGACAAGTTTCTTACGCCCATGATTAAGCCAATGCTCGCCCCTGTGGTCGTTGTCTTGCACAAGCGCGGCATCACCGCTGATCAGCTCACGGTAGCGGGCTTTTTAATCGGCATGTTAGCGTTGCCACTGCTAGCGTTTGAGCTGTGGTATGGCGCACTGGCGGCGATTGTATTAAATCGTATTTTTGATGGTCTTGATGGCGCTCTCGCTCGCCATGCTAAGCAAAGCTCAAGCGCAGGCGGCTACTTAGATATTACGCTTGATTTTCTCTTTTATGCAGCAGTGCCGCTGGGATTTATCTTGGCAAACCCTGAACAAAACGCCATTGCAGGTGCATTGTTACTCGCCGCTTTCATTGGTACAGGCTCCAGCTTTTTGGCATTTGCGATTGCTGCCGAAAAGTTTAAACTGGATAAACCACAGTTTAAATATAAAAGCTTTTACTATTTAAATGGTTTGACAGAAGGCACTGAGACTATTGCGCTGTTTGTTGCCTTTTGCATTTGGCCGCAGCACTTTGTGCTACTCGCTAGCATCTTTGCAACTGCCTGCGCGATTACGATTTTTACCCGTATCCATGGCGGTTATCATACCCTTAAACAACTAGAAGCAGATGCTCATTAAAGTATGCAGTTTGTACAAATCAAGAGGTAAGCAATGACTAACGAAGTATGGTGGCGGCTTGGATTCTTTTTGAGCATTTTAGTGATTATGATGCTGATTGAATGGCGCATGCCTGCCCGCACCGCGCCCATCAAAAACCGTAAACGCTGGTTTGCTAACTTTGGTTTGGTGTTTGCGTCATCTGTTATTGCTCGCCTAGCAGTGCCTGTGGGTCTAACGGCTGTGGCACTTTATAATCAGCAGCATGGAATTGGTCTATTCAATATAATTGATTTGCCAAGCTTCCTAGTCATCGTATTAAGCTTAATATTGCTCGACATTATTATTTACTGGCAGCACCGATTATTTCATCGTGTGCCTATTTTATGGCGTTTGCATAAAGTCCATCATGCTGATGCGCATATCGACGCTAGCACAGGCTTAAGGTTTCATCCCATTGAGATTGTCTTAAGCATTTTAGTGAAGCTCGTTGCCGTCAGCTTATTGGGCGTTCCTGCCATTGCAGTGCTGATATTTGAGATTGCGCTAAATAGCTTGGCAATGTTTAATCATGCCAATATTCGTCTGCCACCTGCCATTGAAAAACCTGCGCGCCTCGTATTGATGACGCAGATTTTGCACCGTATTCACCACAGTCAGCGCGGCAGTGAGACCAATTCAAACTATGGTTTTAGCGTCATCTGGTGGGATTGGATTTTTGGTAGTTATAAAGGCGCTGCGCAGAAGTCTGATAACGAGCTAGACATTGGGCTAAAAGAATATCCATCACCCAAACAAAACGCCTCACTATGGGGGTTGCTCGTGATGCCGTTTAGAAAAAAATAAACCATAGCTAAAGGCCCGAAAACCTCAAATAACTACACTCCCTATAAGCAACTGAAGATGGCCAATCAGCAGCTATCTGCGGTATATCTTGGCCAGCATCAATCATCTTGGCAGCATTAATCCAGCCTGCATGACCAACCGCTAGTATTGGGGTGTGATTGGATTCAGTCGAGACTTTATTCAACCACCCTTTAACACGGTCAAATAGCTGCTGCAAACTTTCGCCATTATCGGGCGCAAAGTGCGCAAAGTTATCACACCAATCATCAATCTCTTGCTTAGCGATTTGCTCCCAAGGGCGACCATCCCATTCGCCAAAATCAATCTCTGCAAGCTCTGGCGCAATTCGACATTGAAAGCCACGTTGCGACAATATCTGTCCGACTTTTAGTGAGCGTTGTAATGGGCTTACCCAAATGACTTTAGGCAATTGATGAACACGAGTAAAGCGCTCGATTTGATTGGCAAGGCGTTTTAATTTACGCCTATCTACTCTGATATCCGTCTGACCGATACAGATACCCTCAGCAGCAATGGGTTTAGGATGACGCCAGATATAAAGAGTCATTGATCAATTAGCCTTCTTCTTTGTAGCCAATCCGCTATAAAACGCACACAGTGCTACTGGGATAAATTTTTCGTAGCATCTGTCTGCGCAGGCACAGCAAGCAAGGAAAATTTACCCAGTAGCGCGTTATGATACTTGTACTCATTTCATTTAGGACTGATTATATACTTTAGATTTCTTTTGAATTATAAAAAAGGTATAGTCGCTGCCAAACCTGCATAAATGGCAACTTCACTCAGCTGTTGTGTCGCCCCTAGTCCATCACCCGTATAGCCATCCAGACGCCTACGTAATAAGCGCCGCATATAATCAGTGGCAACTAAAGCCAACACCAAAGCCAATAACCACTGACCGATGCTAATCTGCTGTATGGCATTAGGAAATGTAACCATTACTAAAACTCCTGCCATTAGCAACCAACCACTACTGAAAAACCCTTGTAGCGGTGTCAACTGCTGCGCCATCGGTTTGGCTTTAGCATGCTCTATCTCACCGCCATACGGCAGCAGCGCAAGCAAGCTAATGCATAATAAGCGCGACGCGGTATGACCAATAATCAGTGCAACGATAGCCACCGATAACGGCATAGCGGCTAATAAGGAGATTTTTAGCAATAATGCTGACACCAGACCTAACACGCCATATGTCCCTAAACGCGAGTCTTTCATGATGGTTAAAGTACGCTCACGAGTCAGACCGCCGCCCAAACCATCACAGCTATCGGCAAGACCGTCTTCGTGAAAAGCGCCCGTGAGCTTAATCCCGAATACCGTACTTAGCACCGCAGCAACTAAGGGCGTAAATAGCACACTGGCAAGCCAAAACACGCCAGCGCAAAGTAGCCCAACCAGCAAACCGACTGCAGGGAAATGACGGCTGCTTTGGTGTAACCACTGCGGATTATAATTTTTGAATGGCGGTACGGGTAATCGCGTTAAAAACTGCATGGCAACCAGTAACAGTGTCCATTCGTGCTTTATGAATTGACCAATGCTTTTAGGCGAAGACTGCTGTGACGGCTTTGGTCGATTGAATGGCTGTTTTGATGATTGTTTAGATGGCTTTTTTGATAACTGTGACATTAGCTGTTTTGCTCACTAATGCCAGCATCACTAAAACTTGCCATCTCATTGATAATGGCACAAGCGGACTGCAATAGAGGATAAGCAAGCGCCGCGCCACTACCTTCGCCCAAACGCATACCCATATTAAGTAATGGCTCAGCATTTAGTAATTTTAATAAATGCGCATGCCCTGGCTCGACTGAATGATGGGCGAAAATAGCATATTGAGCGACACCTGGCGCTAGATGCTCGGCAGCCAATAACGCACTGCTGGCAATAAAACCATCGATTAATAAAATACGGCGTTCGCTAGCGGCCTGAATCAGCGCCCCTGCCATCATGGCGATCTCAAGCCCACCTAATGCCGCCAGTACTTCTAATGGCGTCTGTGCGTTTTTATGCCGCTGCAATACTTGGGTCAAAATTGTTGTCTTATGCTGTAGTCCCGCATCGTCAAGCCCCGTACCGCGGCCGATACAATCAGTAATCGACACCTCACCCAAGCGTGCCAGTAACAGGCTCGCCGCCGACGTATTGCCAATACCCATCTCACCGACGATGAGCAAATTACCCGCCAAGCCTTTAACCACTTTCATACCGTTTTCTAGTGCAGCTAAGCACTCTTCTGCTGTCATGGCGGGCTCTGTGAGCGCGTCTCGGCTACCATGACGAACTTTATAATCGAGCAATTGTGGATGGTCTTTAAAAGGAGAATTGGCAAAGTCTGCATCTACCCCAGCATCGACGACCTTTAGCTCGATATCATGCTGACGCGCCAAGACATTGATAGCAGCACCACCCTGCAAAAAGTTATAAACCATCTGCGCGGTGACGGCACTTGGATAGGCTGAGGTGCCATGCTTAGTTAAACCATGATCGGCGGCAAATACTCGAATTTGCGGCTGATAAATCTGCGGCCTCGTCGTCCCTTGAATCATACCGATTTGCAGCGCCAGCGACTCTAAACGACCCAGCGCGCCAAGTGGTTTGGTTTTAAGGTCTATAATTTGTTGTAGCTGCTGACGTAGGTCATTATTTTCTATATTGGCAATGGTTGGTAGTGTAAATGTGGTCAAAGCAGTCATCCTGAAGTTAATGCATATAAAACAAAAACCACATACTAGCAGAGTATAGGATTTTTACCATTAACAAAGGCATATCTGCGTTGAATACCTTGTCGAATAGATTTCCTAGCAGCATGTATTTACTATAGAATATGCCCTTTTAAAAATCTATATCGCTATTGATGCCTGATTAAATTATAGCTGCATTGATAGTTAACTAAGATATCAACCAAATAGAGATAGTCATGATAGTATTTTGGCTTGTATTAACCATTCTTTTTATTATTTTTGCCACCGCAAAATTAAAATGGCATCCTTTTTTAGTATTGATACTATCGGCATTTTTGGTAGCGCTATTTTATCAAGTGCCCCTTGATACCGTTGCTAAGACTATCTCTGATGGATTTGGTGGCATCTTAGGTTACATTGGTCTAGTGATTGTATTTGGTACTATTATCGGGTTAATTCTTGAAAAGACGGGCGCAGCAATTGTAATGGCCGAAACGGTTATTAACTTTTTAGGGCCACGCTTTCCTACGCTGACCATGTCTATTGTCGGCGCCGTCGTCTCAATTCCTGTATTCTGTGATTCAGGATTTATCATTCTAAACTCGTTAAAAGAATCTTTAGCCGAGCGCTTAAAAGTATCAAGCGTGGCCATGAGTATTGCTTTAGCAACTGGCCTATATGCCACCCATACATTTGTACCACCTACTCCAGGACCCATTGCTGCAGCTGGGAACTTAGGATTAGAGTCAAATTTAGGTTTGGTCATTATGGTTGGTGTTGTCGTCACGGCCGTCGCTGTATTGGCGGGCTGGTTGTGGTCAAACCGTTTCCTTAATGTCGAACCAGACAATATAAGTGCACCTGCAGCGACAATGCCTGACAATATCAAAACCCGCGATGATTATGGCAGTATGCCGTCAGCCATGATGGCGTTTTTGCCTATTATTGTTCCTATCGTATTGATTTGTTTGTCTTCTATTGCCAACTTCCCTACCGCCCCTTTAGGAGAGGGCTTATTGGCTGACATACTCATATTTATTGGTAATCCACTTACCGCCCTACTTATCGGTCTGTTTTTATCATTTTTATTAATAAATGGTAAAGAGAAGACGCAACAAGTTAGTGATGCGATCTCTCAAGGTCTAGTCGTAGCAGCACCAATCCTTTTGATTACTGGGGCTGGCGGTGCATTTGGTGCGATGCTAAAAGTCACGCCAATAGGCGACTATTTAGGTACTACTTTGTCCGCATTAGGGCTCGGTATTTTTATGCCATTTATTGTGTCTGCTGCGCTAAAAACTGCTCAAGGCTCAACCACAGTTGCATTGGTCACCACCTCAGCGATGGTCGCACCGTTATTGGGTCAAATTGGTCTCGACAGTGAGCTTGGACGGGTGTTTTGTGTGATGGCGATTGGCGCAGGCGCGATGACCATCTCGCACGCTAATGACAGCTTCTTTTGGATTGTCAGCCAGTTTAGTCGTATGAGTGTGGCACAAGCTTATAAAGCTCATTCAATGGCTACCGGTATTCAAGGTATTACCAGCATATTGTTTATCTGGTTATTAACTTTGGTATTTATTTAACTAATTTTATTAAATAAATTGCTAGAGAATAGCGTTTATAAAAGAATCTTGCTTAGCCACTTTATTTTTACTTAGATATTCCAAGAGAGCTTCATGAAAATTTTAATCGCCCCTGACTCGTTTAAAGAAAGCTTAGAAGCGCTAGAAGTTTGTCGCGCCATCCAATCTGGGTTTAGTCAGGTTTTTCCTGATGCAGACTATACATTATTGCCCATGGCAGATGGCGGCGAAGGCACCTCTGCGGTGCTCTCGTATGTGTTGGGCGGGCGCTGGAAAAACGTGGTTGTGAACGATCCATTAATGCGACCAATTACTGCCAAGTATCTGTTATTAGAAAACAAGACAGCTGTGATTGAAATCGCTCACGCCTGCGGTCTACATCTATTGAAGACGGATGAGCGCAATCCGCTCATTACCAGCAGCTACGGAGTTGGCGAACTTATTGCGGATGCTTTGAGTGAGGGCGTCAAACGCATCATTATCGGTCTGGGCGGTAGTGCCACCAACGATGCTGGTTTGGGAATGTCAACGGCCTTAGGAATGAATTTCTATAACCATGATGGCAAGCCTTTGGCACAAGGTGGTAGTGAGTTTATCAACTTGCAACAGATAGACGGTGCAGAGCTTCATCCAAAGCTGCAAGATACCGTCTTTGAGGTCGCCTGCGATGTAACCAACCCGTTATGCGGATCCTCAGGAGCCAGTGCTATCTTTGGACCACAAAAAGGCGCCAATCCAGAGCAAGTGGCGCTATTAGATAAAGCCTTGAGTCACTTTGCAATGGTATCTGGACAGCACGGCTATCAGGATTACCAAAATATCGCAGGCGCAGGGGCAGCAGGCGGTCTTGGCTATGCCTTAACGACCTTTTGCGGCGCTAATCTTAAATCAGGCTTTGATACCGTCGCTGAGGCTGTCAGTCTAGAAGAGCATATTGCTAATGCAGATCTGGTCATCACTGGCGAAGGTAAACTTGATGCACAAACTTTAATGGGTAAAGTCGCTGGCGGTATCAGTCAACTTGCCAAAGCCAATCACAAGCCCGTGATCGCTATTTGCGGTAGCGTTGACGGCCTTGCGCCAGCTCAGACCACTGGGTTTGACGTCGTCATTCCGAGTATCCAAAAGCTGGACACTCTTGATAAGGTGTTAGGCAGCGCTTATCAAAATATCGAGACCACTGCGGCCAATATTGCCGCGGCTATTAAACTGGGGCAAAGCATAAGATAAGCACTATTCCTAATGGTTAATGCTTATATCTCTTCACGTTTCTTATATTTCTTCACGCTTGTAGTCAAAACCTTCTTCATCGTATATTTGGTAAGTGACTGCTAATAAAGTTTTTAATAACTTCGACTTATCAAAATGCCTCACACTCATGACAATAGGAGAGGTTAATAGCCCATCTTCAAACGGGATATAAGCCACCTCCTGACTACGCATATGCTCAAGCGTCTTTGGTACGATGGTCAGCCCTTCTCCTGCCGCTACGAGACCTAAAGCGATATGTAACTCACGGACTTCTGTAAAATAATTCGCCTTTAGGTTACGTGCTTCAAATAACTCTAATACATAATCAATAAAGCTAGGACGCGGCGCGGTTGGATAGAGTAATAAATTTTCGTTTGTTAAATCCATTAGGCGAACGCCAGTTTGTTGTTCTTGTGCCAAACGATGCCCAGAAGGGACGGCGACGACTAAGCTTTCTTCTCTTAATAACAACCGTCTAATAGAGGCATCTTCAAATAAAAGCCTGCCAAAACCCACATCTATTTTACCTTCTGTCAGCGCTTGTGTTTGCTGCCAAGAGTTCAGCTCATATAACTTAATATTTATATTGGGATAAATCTCACGAAAGCGTGCAATCACTCTTGGCAATATGCCATACAGTATTGACGATACAAAACCTATAGATAACGAGCTATCAAAGTTGCCTTTACGCATTGTCATAGCACGCAGATTGTCTGATTTTGTCAATATCTGAATGGCATGATCATAAAAAAACTCCCCCGCTTCAGTAAGTTTTAAAGGGCGATTTTCTCTATCAATGAGCGTCACTCCTATCTCTTCTTCCAATTGTTTTATCTGCCGACTAAGCGGAGGTTGTGAGATAAATAGACGTTCGGCGGCCTTATTGAAACTTTTTTCTTCGGCGGCCTTATTGAAACTTTTTTCTTCTGCTACTGCCACAAAGTAGCGTAAATGCCTAAGTTCCATTTTTCTCTTCCTTGATTGGGCTATAAATGCGTTTTAAATAAACATTTTAAAAGTTGATGATAGGGGGTGAGCTTTATACCTATGGGAACATAACATGATGAAGGTTAAACAATAAAATACCTAAAAGGTATTAAAAACGAACTTAATAGGTCTTAGACATGTCTTTATTTAGCATCTATAGTTCTTATTAAGCATAAGGATGTACGACTGATAAATTAAAGATAACGCTTATGTTAAGGACAACTATGATTCGCTCAATTAACACCTTGCTAGTACCGATACCGACGATTCGAGAGCATAAGCTTGCTTGTACGGTCATGAGAGAGCAAGTATTAGTCTTAGTACATATTCAAACAGAAGATGGCTATGAAGGCTGGGGCGAAGCGACCACTATCGGTGGTCTAAGCTATGCTGAAGAAAGCCCTCACAGTATCAAGACTAATATTGATACCTACTTTACCCCCCTGCTACTAAAAGAGCAGCCAGCGAGCACGGCAAAAGCCATGCAGCTGCTCAGTCTACACATCAATGGCAACCGCTTTGCCAAATGCGCCATTGAAACCGCCCTACTCGACATTGAAGGCAAACGCCTAAACCTACCCGTTAGCGAGCTCATCGGTGGACGCGTACGTGATCGCATTGAAGTCGCTTGGACGCTTGCCAGCGGTGATACCGCAACTGATATCAGCGAAGCCAAGCAAATGGTCGAGCAAAAAAAACACCGCATCTTTAAATTAAAAATCGGCAGCAACCCTATCCTTGATGATGTGGCGCACGTATTGGCAATTAAAAAAGCCTTACCTGACTGTCGTATTACGGTCGATGTCAATCAAGCATGGACGGAGCTTGACGCGATGCAAGGTATTGGCCTACTGCAAGCGGGCGGCGTTGATTTGATAGAGCAACCTATCTCTATGCGCAATCAAGCGGGTCTAAAACGCTTAAAAGAGCGCTTTGATGTAGCCATCATGGCAGATGAAATTGTCCATGATCCACAGAACGCTTTTCAATTAGCTGCCAATCACTGTGCTGATGTCTTTGCCGTAAAGATCAATCAAGCAGGCGGACTCAAAGCAGCTTGTCTGATCGGCCAAATGGCACATCTGGCTGGTATTGAGCTGTATGGTGGCACGATGCTAGAAGGTCCTATCGGCACCGCTGCATCGGCGCATGTGTTTTCGACTTATCCTAGCTTAAACTTCGATACAGAGCTTTTTGGCCCACTCTTACTGACGGATGATGTGCTAGCACAGCCACTGGATTATCAAACCTTTGGCTTAACTGTTCCGACAGGCGCTGGACTTGGTATCGAAGTCGATAAAGACAAGGTCTATCACTATGCCGAACAAGGCGGCGTCATCTTACCCAAGCTTTCGGAGTCAAAGAAATATCCTGCTGAAACTTAAACACAGCAGCTATAAATATTAGATGATAGCGATATAGTTAAATTTATTTATTCATTAATAATTAATAAGGAAATAGCAATGTTATATCACGTGAGAATGGATGTCTTGATACCGACAGATATGGATGCTGATAAGGTTAACGAGCTAAAAGCCACCGAAAAGGCACTCTCGCAACAGCTACAAGAGCAAGGCAAATGGCGTCATATCTGGCGTTTGGCAGGCGAGTATTCTAACTTTAGTATCTTCGATGTCGATAGCAACGAAGAGCTACACGACATCATGATGTCGCTACCCCTTTATCCGTATATGAAAGTTGAGGTCACGCCCTTGTTGCGTCATCCCTCTTCTGTGCGCAGTGATGACAGTTAAGAATTGATAACAGCTAAACCCGTAAAACTACTTGTTAGATGTACCAACATATTGAGTAAAATCACTTGATACCATTTTCATGAGTTACATAGTTATTTAAATAATTCCCCAACTAGGAGAGAGACATGGAACGTACTCAAATTGAAGCGCTAGCCAACCAGTTCATCAAAGGCAAGATTGATTTTCCTGATCAAGTCAATCCACGCGTACAAGAAATCGTCCTACGCATCGTAACCGATCTCATGCAAACCATTAATGATCTCAACATCACCGCAGATGAATATTGGGCGGGGGTTGAATATATCGGCGATCTAGGCAAAGAAGCCGGTCTACTCTCACCGGGTCTGGGTTTTGATCACTTTATGGATTTGATGATTGAAGAAGACTTAAAAGCCGCGGGTCTTGACGGTGGTACTGTCCGTACCATCGAAGGTCCACTCTATGTCGCTGGGGCGCCAGAAGAAAAAGGCTTTGCGCGTTTAGATGATGGCACTGATCTTGACAATGGCACGGTGCTGTTTATGCAAGGATACGTTTATGGCGAGGATGGTAACCCTATCCCAAATGCCAAGGTTGAAGTATGGCATGCCAATAGCTTAGGCAATTACTCTTTCTTTGATGAGTCGCAGTCGCACTTTAACCTACGTCGTAGCATTATCACCGATGAAAACGGCCGTTATGCTTTTCGCAGTATCGTCCCATTAGGGTACTCAGTACCGCCAGAAGGGATGACCCAAAAAGTCTTGAGCGCGCTCGGACGTCATGGTCATCGCCCAGCCCACATTCACTTCTTTGCCAGTGCTGATGGTCATCGTAAAGTAACCACGCAGATTAACATCGATGGTGATGAATATCTGTGGGATGACTTTGCCTTTGCTAGCCGTGAAGGTTTGGTACCAGAAGTGACGATGGTTGAAGACGCGGACAAGCTAGAAGAAAAAGGATTGGACGCGCCGTATGCCAGTATCGATTTTGACTTTCATTTAGTCAAAGAGATTGATGAGCCGGTACAAGGCAGTGAAGTTGAACGCCGCCGCGCGCAAGCTTAGTTGTTATTAAATACCAGCTATTAAACCCTATTAGCTCTTAAATTTTTTAGATTTTCGCTT
>NZ_LNUO01000093.1:0-6972 GCF_001462175.1 Psychrobacter sp. ENNN9_III | reverse complement strand
ATATTAAGCAGGGATTCGAAAAAAATATGGAAAACAATCTAGTCGTACAATCCAATGAGCTTGTCCTAGCAGCTTATACCATGACCACTAAAGAGAAACAGCTTTTATTAACTTGTATTAGTCGTATTGATAGTAGACCTGATGCGCCAAACATTACTAAGCAAACCAAGTTCACAGTGACAGTCGAGGAAGTAGCAAAGATATTCTATAACGATAGTACTAAGAAGAATGCTTTTAGAGATTTAGAGCAAGCTAGCAATCGGCTTTTTGATAGAGAAGTTCTGATAGCACTGGAGGATAATAAAACGCTTCGTACCCGCTTTGTTAGCGGCGTTCTTTATGATCCCAACGGAGAGCAGATAACAATAACATTTGCAGAGGATGTACTGCCTTATTTGACACAGCTGAAAGCTAACTTCACAAAATATAGGCTGATGGAGGTATCTGAGCTATCAAGTATTCATTCGATACGCCTATATGAATTAATTGTTTGTTGGGTAGGTCAGTATCAATATACTAAAGCTATGAATTTAGATGATTTTCGCTACGTTATGGGCATTAAAGGTAAGTATAAGCAATTTGGACAGCTTAGAGAGCGTGTGATTGACACTGCTATAGATGAAGTCAATGAGAGTACAAACTACAAGGTCACTGTTGAGTATCACAAAAAAAGTAGAGGCAAAGGTTATGAGGGATTAACGCTCAAGTTCCATAAAAAAACATTAGACAAATTAACCAGTAAAGACGGCACCTTGTCACCGTCCGCCATTCAATCCATCGTCGATAGCGTGCAGTTTATGAATGACTATAACAACCACTCAAGCCTAAGTTATGACGGCAGAATGCATACTGATGCATTTAAGCGTGAAATGATTAATATCATACAGCGAGAGCCTGAAAGTTTTAACAAACCCAATAAAGGCTTAGAAAGCTATTTACCAAAAGTTATACACTAACATCTTGTCCAACACGAATTATAATTGAAAGAACCACCGTTTCTTCTTCTTGGGAGCTGTTGCTGGTGTCATCGTTGGTTTTTGTTCTGGCTGTGCCTCACCATCTGATGAAAGTTGCTTGAATTCTAGTAACTTCACTTGAGCAAAATCGTGAATACTAGCGTTGGCTTTATCCAGAGTCTTGTTTAGCTGACCAATCTGTTGTTGGTAATTCTCTATCAACTGCTTTTGATCGCTGACTTGCTGTCGCAGGTGTTCATTCTTTAATTTCTCTAGCTCTAATTGGTGCTCAAGCTCTGTACAGGACTGTACAGTCTGACTGTCCAAGTGTGTACTATGAGGACTGTCCAGTGATTGTTCAGTACGTTTTTTGGACACAGGCTCTCCAAATACCCGAAGCATCTCCGTAGTATCAATTTTCTTATCTGCGGTTCTAGAAAGCTCACCATCATTGACCTTCTGATAGATCGTCGTTCTCGATACACCCCATTCTTTAGCTGCTTTCGTCACCGATATAATCATTGTCCACCTACTGTCCAAGTACGTTTTTAGTGTCTGCACAATACGACTGTTCAGAACGTTCAGTGGACAACTATCGCACTAACGCAGCGTCTAAACAAATTTTATATTTCAGTTAATAGTAATAGCCCATATTTAGAAAGTATTGGAAACATTCTAGAAAAGCTAGGCAAAGGTTTACCTTATGTAACTAATACGATAATATTGCGTAACATAGCTATTTACGCTTCAACTATATAGGGTTTAAAAATATTATGTTTAATTTGAATAGAATCATTACTTTGATTACCGTAACTTTGTTTATGACTGCTTGTACCTCCACTCCTAGACCTTATCAAGTATCAACTTGGTATAAAGAAGGTATAACTAAAAGTGTAACTAACGACAAAATAGGTCATTGTAAAACAGAGGTTGGGGCAAGCAATTTGTCACAAGAACAAGCTCGAAAGCTTGTCACCTACTGTATGAAGGCCGATGGATATAGATTAGTAACAGAAACTAAATATAGATAAAATTTAATAAATACTTTTTAGTACAAAATATTTTTAACAGACATGTTTAGTGGTAGATCACATACATTAGGGCTAAGTCATATGAAGTTTATTCGAGCATTATCTATAGTGACATTTGGATCTTTAGTTTTAAATACTCAAGTTCACGCAAGTGATAGATTAACGCATATTGATAAGCTGAGTAATTATCCAGAACAAATGCAAGAAGAATTTAACGAGCTCAAACGAACATGTGCAGATTTTAATTTCGATAACCATCCTGATAGTTTTGACTATGACCCTGATAAAGGACGTCCCAGCTATTCTTATGGAGACTATGTTCCATTGTATGTAGAGCGAGGATTTATATCCAAAGCTGATATAACAGGTGACGGCACTGATGATTATATTGTTAATTACGGAAAGCTAAGCTGTGAATATGCTGCATCGGCATGGGGAACAGGTAATAATGCGCCGCATACAGTCTATATGGGTACACGTGGCGACAATGCTTATCGCCTTTATGAGCAATATAATATGGACTCAGAAGATTATCCTAAATTGATACTTAACAATCAAGGCTATTCAGATATTCAGCGTATCGGTATGGGTGGAGAGTGTGGCCAAAAAGGAAACTGGAGTGTGGCTGAAACGCAGTATTGCAAAGTCACAGAACGTTGGAATAAAGAAAATAGTGAAATGGACTTAGTTTCCATCAAAAACTTAAGTTATCTTTAGAGGTTTATATAAACAATAAAAAAGGATCTTTAATTGGCTAAATATCCTTTTTTATTGAAGCCCTCTAAAGCTTTACACAACTATTATTTAGATTAGATACCTACTTAGACTTCACCTCACTAGATAACAATGCAATCAACTGCCGTGAGCACTTAACTGTCTTTTGAATATCAGAATAGCTATGACCTGATTCGAGTAGGCTAGCGATAATTTTGCGTTTTTCAGTATCTTTTCTACGTCCTAAATACTTACCTTCTGCCTTAGCACGAGCAATACCTTGCATCTGACGGTTACGGCGATCCTCATAGTCTTTTCTAGCAATAGCAGCGAGCATATCCAGCATCATCGAATTGATGGCTTGTAATATACTGCTCATAAATTCAGTGCTGTTCTCAGGTTGAAGCGCTATATATGAAGTAGGCAGCTCTTTTGATACGATAGATAGATTTTTTTTCTGATAGCATTCTTTTAAGCGTATCCCAATCAGCTTGGTTTAAACGCGCCAAGCGATCAATCTGTTCAACTAAGACAACATCGCCCTTATGCGCATCTTCAATCAGTTGCATAAGCTTGGGTCGCACCAAGATAGCTCCTGATTCGTTTTCAACATAGAAGGCAGCAATTTTGTGGCCATGATCGTTGGCAAATGCTATAAGCTCATTTTTGGCACGCTTAGCATCTTGTTCTTTGGTTGACGCTCGTAAATACGCTCTAATAAACATAAACACCTAAAATAGTCTGTTATAAGTGGTTCCATTATACTAGTCTGTTTTAAGTGGTCTGTTAATAGGTTTGAAGGGTAAAATAGCTGGTTCCCTTGGGGTATAGCTTTTGAAACCATTTTTCTTTATATTGTCACTTAGACAGGCTGGGCATTTGATGTATAGTGTCATTTGCATTTCACTATTTATCAATTTCTCAGCCTGTTTTTTTCCAGCCTACTTTTTGAACCACCACCCGGATATAAATGTAGCTATGAATAAAACAACTTTTAAAATATCGAAGATGGACTGCCCTTCGGAGGAAAACCTAATCCGAATGAAATTAGAGGGCCACTCGAATATTGAACATCTTGAGTTCGACATTCCTAACCGTCAATTAACTGTGTTTCATCATGACAATATAGAAGGGATAGAGACTGCTATTCATGACCTAAAATTAGGAGACACCCTACTCTCGACCGAAACCATTGACCCCTCTGATCCCAACAATAATTTTAAAATTGATGCTGATTCTAGTCACAAAAAAGATGCTGAGCAAAGAAAGCTACTATGGATAGTGCTGGTCATTAACTTTGCTTTCTTTATTATTGAAATGAGCACGGGACTGATTTCTCGTTCGATGGGGTTGGTCGCCGACAGCTTAGATATGTTAGCAGATAGCTTCGTGTACGGAATTAGCTTATTTGCGGTCGGTGGAACGGTCATTAAGAAAAAACGGATTGCTAGAATTGCCGGATATTTTCAAATTACGCTAGCGATTCTTGGTTTTTTAGAAGTACTAAGACGTTTCTTTGGCAATGAGCAGTTACCTGACTTTTCTACCATGATAGTCATATCGATTCTTGCGCTAATTGCAAACTCGATTTGCCTCTATTTACTACAAAAATCGAAAAGCAAAAAAGAAGAAGCCCATATGCAAGCCAGTATGATTTTCACTTCAAACGATGTGATTATCAATTTAGGGGTAATTGTTGCAGGGATTTTGGTTAATTGGTTACACTCTAGTACGCCTGATTTGATTATTGGTAGCATCGTATTTGCTTTAGTTATTCAGGGCGCCTTTAGAATATTGAAGTTGAGTAAGTAGCCAAGCCTAATAACTGAAGCAAATAGCTCAAGTAAGTAGCTTAATTAAACCGCTAAGTGTAAAGTAACTGGGTTTGAAGCAAATAAACATCATAAGGATATGAGACCTCAAGCAATGATTGAACAAACTTTAAATCTAGTCACCACCAAAGACCATCAGCAAGTTGCCGTTTGGCGAATAATAGATGATGAAGTCTTTGATAAGAATCTGGTGGTGGTCAACTAATTTAGGACACTAATAAAATTCAAACCTACATCGCCATTACTTATAACCCTGAGTCGAGAACGGATAATAATTATAAGCGTTGGGGCAACTTTTATGACCGCCAAGATCTGTTAGTAGGTGACGAGTTGTGTCAGGTGGTTAATTTTCAGAGACCTTCCTAAATTTTGTGTAAGTATTTAATCTAAACGTCAGTTACACAGAATCTGGGATGGTCTCTTCAAGTCCTCACTAGCGCACCGATCATAGATAGAATATCTATGGTAAGTACATCATGAAGTACACTGTGGCTATCTCAGCAAGTTGAAACCTTAATACCATTAGCTCACAGCCAAAGATTCAAGTCCTCACTAGGGAACCGAACCAGTGAAAGCGCCTGACTGGTTTGCCATAGGTATACTTACAATAAATTATAGTGCAATGGGAAGATAGAACTAAGACAATTAAAGAGCTGATTAAAGAACTCCAAAGTTTTGGGGATCAAAACTTGATTGTTATGATAACTAATGATGAAGGTGAAACATTTAACGGTAAAGTTGGTTAGCAAAGGGTTTGTAGCTAATAAAGATGATCCTGATAAATATAAGAAAGTTTATTGTGCTTTACACTTCTAAGCTTTAAGACCATCTAAGACAGTTAGTTAGTTTTTTTAATCCCTAAACCCATGAAAATCGGTTGGGGGGTAATTTTTTTGCCGTGTGCAGAGAAAAGCAAGTCAAAGATTTTTTTACTAACTGCTTTAGCGATAACCATTATTTAAGACAATCTCGTTAAAGCAGCTATGACCTAACCTTTAAATGTTAAAAGTTAAGGGTAAATTTGAAAAATCAAGGAGTTAAAATGACTTTACGACATTCTTCTTCACGCTTTTCGAAAATTTCATAACCTTTAGCAGCGTCAGACAAATTCATACGGTGAGTAATAATAGCTTCAGGTGATAAATCACCATTTTCAATATACTCTAATAACTGTGGTAAATACTTGTGTACATGGGTTTGGCCCATTTTGAAAGTAAGCCCCTTATCAAAAGCATCACCAAATAAGAAACCATGAATGGGTCCTGCATACACACCAGGAACACTAACGACCCCGCCACGACGCACAGCTGCAATACATTGACGTAAAGCTGCACCACTTGACCCTTCAATTTTCAAATTGGTCATTATTGTTTCTAGCATACTGCCTTTGGCTTCAAAGCCAATCGCATCAATAACGCCGTCAACGCCGCGATGTCCTTTGGTCTGTTCAATGATGAATTCAGCAGCATCTACCTTATCGAAATTAACCGGAATAGCCCCGTACGTATCTTTGGCATACTGCAAACGGTAGTCATTATGATCTACCACGAAGATCTGCTCAGCGCCTAACATTTTGGCACAAGCTGCTGATAACAACCCCACAGGACCCGCACCATAAATAGCTACGGTTGAACCTTTAGTAATATTGGCATTAGTCACGGCCTGCCAAGCAGTTGGTAAAATATCTGATAAAAATAAAACCTTCTCATCTGACAGTGAGCCATTTACTTTGAACGGATTAAAATTACCTTTAGGAACCCGTACAAATTCTGCTTGTCCACCAGGAATCCCACCATATAAATGGCTAAAACCAAATAAAGCAGCCGGTGGCGGAATTATTTTTTTATTAATAGCAGCGCCTGGGCCTGTATTTGTAGTCTCACAAGCGGACATTAGGTCATGCTGACAGAAAAAGCAGTTACCACATGCAATAACAAAAGGAATAACAACTCTGTCGCCTTTTTTAACAGCTGTGACTTCAGAGCCTACTTCTTCAACCACACCCATAAACTCATGACCGAAGATATCGCCTTCCTCGGTTGCAGGTATTTTGCCACGATATAAGTGTAAATCTGAGCCACAAATTGCAGTTGCAGTCACACGTAAAATAACATCATCTTTTTCTTGCAGTTTAGGCTCTGGGACATTGTCCACTCGCACATCTTTAGCACCGTGGTAGGTTAAAGCACGCATAATTTCTCCAATTAAGTAAAGCTTGCAGAATCTCGATAAACAATAATCTGTGATAATACAAGATGAAAGTTATTAGAATCAGTGGTTTATGTTAACTAAGTTAAGTATTACTCAATTATATTAGCACCTTGAAAATCGAGATTTATAATTAACGTGTGTTAAAAAGGTTGCGTGTTGTAAGTAAAAAATTGTAGTGGTTAACTAATTTAGGACACCTAATAAAATTCAAACCTACATCGCCATTAC
>NZ_LNUO01000092.1:0-16208 GCF_001462175.1 Psychrobacter sp. ENNN9_III | reverse complement strand
CGCTCTTTTTATCGTTTTGACACTATTAATTAGTAGTCAAAGCTAAAGTGTTCAGCGGCCAATGACGTCATGGTTTTTGAAGGATTGACCATTCTTCAGCATGACCTTGAGTGCGCGGTAACATGCGTTCAAAGTAGAAGTCAGCCAGAAAATACCATTACGCACAAAGTTTAGTTAAGGCCAAAAAATAACGAATGTTTGCTAGGTGAACCGTACCGGGTTTGGAGACCCTCCGACATAGTGTCGTCTAGCCCTGCTTTAACACCCGATAAACCGTAGCTACCCCAACACCAACCGCCTTAGCGATCTCCTCTTTTGTCATATTGCCTTGACTGTCTAATTCTCTAATACGATTGTGTTTCGTTGTATTAGGCTTCTTACCGGAGGGCTTATAGCCACTGTTAGCCAATCCCTGCTTGATACGCTCTCTACGCTTGTCGTTATCAAGCTTTGCCATCGTTGCTAATAAGTCGATCAGCATATGGTTAATCACTGTTAGGATCTCACCTGTCATGCCTTTACTTACCGTATGCGTAGTTGGTAGATCAGCCACCACCAATCGCAAGCCCTTGTCTTTGATGCGCTGCTTTAGAATTGCAAAATCATCTTGAGATAGCCTGCTTAATCTGTCCACGCTTTCAACCAGCAGAATATCGCCTTGATCAGCGTCTTTTAATAGCTTAGCTAATACTGGCCTATCGAGCTTTGTACCACTGAAATGCTCAACGTACTCAACATGTTTAACGTTATAGCTTTGGCTAAAGGTAATCAAGTCAGACAAGGCTCTCTTAGCGTCTTGATCCTTAGTGCTGGCTCTCACATAAATACGAACGGTCATAACGCGACCTCTATTACTTAGACTTAATAATTAATGTTCATTGATAATAGCAAGATATTACTATCATTTAATTTTAGAAACAAGTCTAATGATAGCTAAGTTATCGTTTAGAAGTTTTATGTTTTAGGTATAGGCTAATGATAGGAAAAAAGCACAGCAGCCAGTCTTATAATTCAAAAGTCTGTTATAGATGGTTCCATGCTAACAGTCTGCTTTAAGTAGTCTGTTAATATGTTTGAAGGGTGAGATAGCTGGTTCCGCTAAGGTATACCCTACGATAACAGGAAATCCATCGCGGATGACAAAACCTGTTTAGCTTTTAAACAAGACGGGTTTGTCGATAGTATGTAAGATAAGTTGGAAAAGTAACTAGAGTGTAAGACTATTCATACTGGGTCTGAATCAAAGTTTTATTGTGATTAATTTCTGCTCAATATTATTCATTTGTCGCCATGATGAGTGATGGCGGCTTGTAATTTAGTTAGGAAAAATAATCTTGAGTAATAATATACGTTTGTATCATTTGTATCATTTGTATCATTTGTATCATTTGTAGCAGAGCTTGTTCTAGGCTTCTTTACTTACACTTTTCTGTAAGTTATTTTTTAGTAAATGATCGAATATAAATGGGCCAAAAGGTAAGAGTGAGCCGAGTACGCCCGCAGGTATTGCCCAAAGAGGCATTTTCATTTTGATAGCTGAGCCTATAAGTATTATGATATAGGTAATAAACAAAATACCGTGTGCCATACCGATGTATTTCACACCTTCTGGAATATCCAGCATATATTTTAGTGGCATGGCGATGAAGAGCAATAATAAGAAAGAGGTGCCTTCTAGGTAGCCTATAAGGGTAAGACTTTTTAACGCGGTCTCTTGTTTTTTTTCTAAGGCTGTGAATTTTTTCAATAGTTGGCTGAGCCTGTGACACTATATTTTCCTTTTGTTATTATCAATAAAGAATTTATGGATTATTCAATGTCTCTATAATAATGGCTCTACGCAGAGCTTTTAAGTATTGGGTTTTAAGACCTAAAATGAGTGAGTACCTATACCAGTCATACATTACCTTCCAGTTCACATTTTATAAACATACTCAAGTATAAAAAGTATTTTTCCGTATAGAGTGACTACGACGCTAGTTCATTTTGTTTGTGATAATCGGCATCAATGTGCTTATTTATTACGCTTACTTTCTAAAAATATCATGTCAATTATAATCAATGCGACACCGACACAGACACCTATATCTGCAACATTGAAAATAGGATAATTCCAGACATCAGCATAATGCACATGGATAAAGTCAACCACTTTACCAATTCTTAAACGATCGATTAAGTTGCCAATCGCACCACCGAGCATTAAGGCTAACCCCATGGACAATAGCTTGGCTGCACGTGGCGCTTTGATTAAATAAACCGTTAAAAAGATAGCCATTACAAAAGCTAAGCCTGAGAAAAACCATTTCTGCCAACCGCCAGCGTCGGCTAAAAAGCTAAATGCTGCCCCATAGTTATAAGCGAGTGTCCAGTTGAGAAATGGTTCAATGACCGGTACGGGGTCATTGAACGCTAATTTGGTTTGGGCCAACCACTTAGTCCATTGATCAAGTATTAATACCATTATCGCCAACAAATACCAGATAAAAGCGCGACTGCCATTGGCAACCATTTTTGGCATTTTATTCAACTTACCTTTAGGTGTTATCGAGTTGCCTGAGGTTACGTACATAGCTTTAGGCGTATGATTCATGGTTTTAGAGTCAATTGATTGATGAGTACTACTCACAGCTATAGGTACTTTATTGTCAGCAATATTAGTACTAGCCGATTCAACGCTATTCAATTTAGTACTATCTAATCTGTCGGTAGATTCAGTCATAGTTGTTTTCTTTATCTGTGTTTATACAATGAACAATGTTAAACGTATATGTTTTTAGTATACGACTATTAATAGCGCCACTTTTAAAAACGGCTCCACTTACCGCTCTGGTATTATGAAACTTACGGTAATAATTTTTTATTAGGGAATCTGTTGATTGATTTCAATATTAACCTGAGTCTGTTCAGCACTAATCACTATCGGATTACCCGATAAGTCGCCTGACTCTGCTATGGCATTACCGCTATGACTAATACGAGCAACGACTGCTAACTGAGTTTTGTCACTACGAGCTGAATTTAACGTGCGATCTGGCATCATCGCATCAAGATTGCTTAAGCGGATACTGGCCTCACCTTGCTCAATAACACTAATGGGTAAACGTTTGGCGGCAAACGGTGGACCTCCTTTAACGTCACGTATCGCAACAAACAACACATCATCAGCTTTCACTAACGGTAATAAATTAGCGTTAATTTTCACTGTCACGTCAATACCTTCTAGCGCTTGCTTTTCTTGCGTGCTAACGTAGTTGCTTAACTCATCTAAGCTTGCTAAAGCTTTAGTATGATCACCTGGTTTGGCCACAATGCTGCCTTGTAAGCGTTTAATCCAACCTTGCGCTTGGGCAAAGTTACTACTACGAGTCTCACCCATTGCCATGAGCATTTGAGCCCGTTCATGCTGCGGATTCTTAGCTAATATAGCTTGTAATACACGGCGAATATTGGCGTCTAACTGACCTTCATTAACGAAAAAGCTAGTCTGAGCATAAGTGGTGGCGATTTCTTCATTTTCAGGAGCTAAACGATAGGCACGAGATAAGGCTTCCAGCGCAGAATCAGTTGCCTCCATAGATAAGAAAAGCTCGGATAGGCGCATCCAGCGATTAGGATCATCAGCATTACGATGAACATTGGTTTGCATGGCGCTAATCAGTTGACGACCATCTTCAAACGCCCATGATGGCGGCTTGTCAATTTTAGCTGTCAATAGGTCGTCAGCCACTTGTCCTACTTTGTCCTCAGCTGTCCACAAATCAAACACGGGCGTACGATTGCCTATTAGTAAATACGCCATTGCAGCCAATATTGGGATCCAAGCTGCGACAATTAAACGGCTTTTGACATCAGGGGTGACCATAGGTGTTATCTGACGCTGCGCATCTAATAGCTGACGCTCAAGCTCCAGCTTTTGATTTTGATAATGGCTATTATTAATAGTACCGCTGTCTTTATCTGTTTGTAGCTCAGCTAAACGTTCGCGAAATACTGCAACATTAATATCTAGCAGTTGATTGTCTATTGGTTTGGACTGCAAACGCGGTGCTCGTAGCCATGGCATAATAGCAATCAGCGCAAATATAAGAGCAATCAGCAAGCTTAGAGTTACAAATAAGCCAAAAGTAGAAAATAGAGTCATTTTTTGTCCTCTAGGCTAGTAATGTCGTGGTCGACACTCTCAGCTTGCGATAATAGACGATCAAGCTCAGCCTTTTCCGTAGAGGTCAAGGCAGCAGTACTGTTCACTGTGACGCCGCTTTGACCACGGGCAACAACTTGGCGACGCTTACTTTGCCAAAACCAACCAATAATTAAGACGAGCAATAATAGTGGTGGAAAAAACCATAGGATCCATGTTGATGGTCGCATAGGCGGCTTGTAGCTAATAAAGTCACCGTAGCGCTCTTGCATATAGACGCGTATTTCAGCATCACTACGTCTATCTTTAATTAAATCATAGACTTTTTGCTTTAGATCCTGTGCAATCGGTGCATCAGAGGCTGCAAGGTTTTGATTTTGGCATTTTGGGCAGCGAAACTCTTCTATTAATCCACGATACTGAGCTTCTTGCTGTGGTGAGTCAAAATCGTATACGTCAATAGCTGCGTTTGCCGTCATGTTAAGCAGACACGCTAGTATTAAGCTTGCTAGTTTTAAAACTATATTGGGTTTTAGTTGAGGAGCTCTTATTCGAATAACGTTCATTTGCACATCTCCTCAACCTGAATGAGATCAGGACTATCGTTGTTCTTATTAGCCTCATTAAGTACGGTCAGGCACGGCTTAACACGCTGTTGCCAATTGGCTTCATTAACCTCACCAACAATATGCTGACGAATGATGCCATCTCCATCCACAACAAAGGTTTCGGGCGCACCAGTTATGCCTAAGTCTAGAGCAAACTGACCCAATGAATCCTGAATAGACATAGAAAATGGATCACCGCCTCGGTTTAAGTAACTGAGCGCATTACCAATCTCATCCTTATAATTCACACCAACGATATCAACGCCGCGCTCTTCTAGTTGCATTAAAAACGGATGCTCAATAACGCAAGTTGGGCACCATGAGCCCCAAACATTAAGTAAAAACGGCTTATCCGGCAAATTATCATTGGTGATAGTACGGGTAGTATCTGCTAATAACGGCAGCTCAAAGGTAGGAACCGGACGCTCAAGAGCGGTATTGGTCACAATGTCTGTTGGTTTACCTAAGCGCATGTACAATATAACTACCAAACCAAAAAAGAGGATAAGCGGAATTAAGAACCATAGCTTCGTCTGCTTTTTTTTCATTGTCTTTGGGTTACGCTGCTTACTGTTTTGGCTATCTTTTTGCTCAGGAGTATTATTCGACATAGTCATTTATTTCTCCTTTAGTGTCGACATCGTCGATGCTGAGATTGCCTGTTCAATAGCTACCTCATTGACTCCATCAGTAGCCAGATCACCAGTAACTAGCAATGGAGCTTTAACTTTTTTGATGCGGTATCGTTTATCAAGCATGCTAATTAATCCACCTAGAGCCATGATAATTGCCCCTAACCAAATCCAGCGAATTAATGGTTTTACATAAATCCTTAATGCCCATTGGTTACTACCATCGGCAATAGGTTCGCCCAGTGCGACATAAACATCGCGCATAAGATTGGGGTCAATAGCGGCCTCAGTTGTTGGCATAGTGCTGATAATATACGTACGTTTTTCAGGATATAGCGTTGCCACTTCTTGGCCATTCTTAGTCACTACAACCTCAGCTTGCGTTGCATCAAAGTTACTCCCCTTTATTTCAAAAAATTCAGTTACTTCAAAATCGTAACCTTGAACATTGACTGTATCGCCAATACCCATTGCTACGTCACGCTCAATACTCAAGCTACTAGTAAAGGCTATGCCAATGACAGCAACCAATACGCCAATATGAGCAGTCTGTTGACCCCAATAGCTCAGACGCAACTGCCGCAAACCGTTAAAAAGATTAGGCGCATTCTTAGTTTTATCTTTAAAATCAACTGCCATCCATAGCAGTACCCAAAAGCTAACGGCTAAAGTCACACCAATATTAAGCATAGACGATGGATTAACAAAGTAAGTAATAATGGCGGCTAATACTAAGCTACTAACGGCGATGACCATGCCTATACCCAGTAGTGGACGGGTGTCTTTTTTCCAGCGAATATTTGAGCCCATACCCATAGCTATTAATAACAGCCACGTTAAAGGTACAAATAATGCATTAAAATAAGGAGGGCCGACGGACACTTGTCCTAAACCAAAGGCATCAGCGATAATAGGATAGAGGGTGCCGAGCAACACCACTAAGGTTGCAATCAAAATGATGGCGTTGTTGATCACTAAAAAGGACTCACGTGAAATCAGCTGATATTGACTTTCAACGGTTAAACGCCAACCGCGAACGGCAAACATCAATAGACCACTACCGATGATAATGCCAAGAATAGCTAAGATAACCAAACCACGCGTCGGATCAGCGGCAAACGAATGCACTGAGGTAAGGACTCCAGAGCGTACCAGGAACGTGCCAAGCAAGCTTAAGGCAAAGGCGAAAATAGCCAGCATGATGGTCCATGCTTTAAACACCCCGCGCTTTTCAGTGACTGCTAATGAATGCAGCAATGCTAAGCCGACAAGCCAAGGCATAAACGAGGCGTTCTCTACCGGATCCCAAAACCACCAACCGCCCCAGCCAAGCTCGTAGTAGGCCCACCACGAGCCCAGTGCAATACCAATGGTCAAAAATCCCCAAGCCGCCAGCGCCCATGGACGTGACCAGCGTGTCCAAGCAGCATCTAAACGCCCTTCCCACAATGCCGCCATACAAAATGCAAAAGGCACTACCATACCCACATAGCCCATATATAACATGGGCGGATGAATAATCAGACCGAAATCTTGTAGGACAGGATTTAAATCAGCGCCATCGACCGCTAGATTGGGTAAGGTACGCTCAAACGGTGACGAGGTAAATATCAGCATTGTTAGCATCATTAACTGTACACCGGCCAAAATAACTAATACCCGCGCACGCATTGATAACGGCAAGCCGCGACTAAAGTATGATACCAGTGCACACCATGTGGCCATGATGGTCATCCATAGCAGCAAAGAGCCCTCGTGTCCGCCCCATGTCGCCGATAACTTATAGTACCAAGGCAACAGCGTATTGGAATGCTGCGCGACGTAACTGAGGCTAAAATCATTATAATAAAAACCTGCTATCAAAGCGCCAAATGACGTTATCATGGCGGCAAACTGTGCCCAAGCTAAGCTAGGGGCTAGTCGTTGCCAAGCAACTTGGTTACGAATAACACCAATAGTTGGCAGAATTACCTGCAATAACGCCAATACAAAAGCGGTAAGCAAGGCAAAATAGCCCAATTCTGTAATCAACATACGGTCTAACCTTATTTACTCTAATGCGGTTGCAGTTTACTGTAGCGGTGGAATTTTTATTATTAGAACCCACCCCCGAAATCTGCTGCTATCTCTAGTTTTTAATTGATTTCGAAGGGTTTTATTTAACTACTTTAGGCGGAGTTACCAGTGGAGGCGCGCCTTTAAAGCGCAGTAAACGTAACGCATTGAGAGTAACGAGCACTGTTGCTCCAGCATCAGCTAGAACCGCAATCCATAGTCCAGTAATGCCGAATACGGTCGTGATCAGAAAGACGCCTTTGAGACCTAAAGCGAAAATGACGTTCTGATGAATGTTGCGCATGGTGGCACGCGAAAGTGCAATCAGATGGGCCATGTCTGTAACACGACTTTTTAATAATGCGATATCGGCCGTCTCAATGGCCACATCGGTACCACCACCCATCGCGATGCCAACATCAGCGGTTGCTAGTGCTGGCGCATCGTTAATACCATCACCCACCATCGCTATTTTTCTGTTATTCTTCATCTCGTTAAGCAAGCGCAGTTTGTCCTCAGGCAACAGCTCAGCTTCCCATTCCACGTCTAAATTACTGGCAAGTGCTTGAGCGGTTAAGCGGTTGTCGCCTGTTAGCATGACGGAGCGCACACCCATCGCTTTAAGTTGAGCCACACCTTCATGAGCGTCGTCTCGTAACTCGTCTCTTAGTGCGACCAATCCAAGCACTTCTCGACTTTGCTCATCGAAAAGAACTGAGACGGTCTTGCCCTCATTTTGCAGCGCCTCGATTTGTGCCTGTTGCTCGGCTGAAATTGATGCCTCATCTGCGGCATAAACAGGCGAACCGATAGCTAGCGCGCGCCCAGCGATAGTTGCGTGTACCGCTTTACCCGCAGTAGCAGAAGCTTTAGAAGCCACAGGTATGACAACTTTGGCGGCTTTGGCATGACTGACAATAGCTTCAGCAAGCGGGTGACTAGAACCTGTCTCCACACTGGCAAAGAGCGCCAATACCTTATCTTTACCTTGAGAACCCTGATCCTGAGAATCCTGACCTTGAACACTTGAATACTCTTGTGTAATGTCAACAACATCGGTCACGCGTGGTTTGCCTTCAGTTAAAGTGCCTGTCTTGTCAAAAGCGACTGTCTTCACTTGGCCGATGGTTTCTAAAGCACTACCGCCCTTGATCAGCAAGCCGCGGCGCGCACCGACCGCTAGACCAGAGGCGATAGCAGCTGGTGTTGAGAGCACAAGAGCACAAGGACAAGCGATCAATAATAAGGCTAGACCTCGATATAACCAAGTTGACCAATCTCCGCCCATGGTTAACGGTGGGACGATGATAATTAGGGCGGCAATAGCCATCACAGCCGGTGTATAGTAACGACTGAATTTCTCAATAAAACGGGCAGTGGGTGCTTTGGAAGCTTGCGCTTGCTCTACCAAATCAATAATGCGCGAAATAGTGTTATCGGCGGCTGTCTTTTCTACGCGCACTTGGAGCACACCATCGATGTTAATTGACCCTGCAAATACATTGTCACCCATCGTCTTGGCAACAGGAACAGACTCTCCCGTCACGGGCGAATCATCAAGGCTGGACGCACCTTGAACAATGGAACCATCAGCAGATACCCTATCTCCAGGACGCACCAGCACAAGGTCATTCACTTGTAGTGAAGTCGCTGGAACGTTACGCTGCCCACCTTGAGCATCAAGTAAAATCGCACTTTTCGGAACCAGCGATGATAAGGCTCTGATGCCAGCGCGAGCGCGATCAGCAGCGATACTCTCAAACAGTTCACCGATTGAGAACAAAAAGACAACCGCTGCGGCCTCTTCAGCTTCACCAATGATAAGTGCGCCAAGCACGGCGACGGACATCAGCGTTTCAATTGAAAAGAATGAACCTGTTTTAGCCAGTGCTAAGGCTTTGCGTGCAAATGGAAAAACGCCTACAATCACAGCGATGGCAAACACCCATATCCCATAAGCGGGGAACAGTAGTGACAGTGCATAAGCGCTGCCCATCAAAATACCGAGACCAACAACCTGTTTGCCTTTTTGAGTTTGCCACCACCGCTTATCCTGCGGAGCCATCTGATTGTCGCTGTCAATATCAATAGCCGATACAGTTTGTTGACCAGTATTGGCAGATATACCGAACCCTAGGCTTTTGATGGTTTTTTCAATATCACTAGCCTGAGTCGGCGCATCAGGGGCCAAGCTTAGCTCTAGCGTTTCTGTAGCAAAATTTAGCTCAACATCAGAAACCCCAGGCATACGTTTCAAAGCTGTTTCAATCTTGCCGATGCAACTGGCACAGTCCATACCTTCAATATGATATTTCATAATAATTTACCCTTTGAATAATGGTATTATGAACCCTCTAGTGGCTTTAGAGTCAAGGTTGTCTATCTACAGTTTTGTAAATTCAATTTCTCTAGCGCCAGTCTTTACAGCCACTTTAATTATTTAAATCATAGAGGTTATTATGACAATCAAAATTGGTGAGCTCGCTAAACGCACAGGTGCCACAGTGGAAACCATTCGCTATTACGAAAAGGAGCACTTATTACCTGAGCCTTCTCGCAGCGCAGGGAATTATCGTTTATATAATGAAGAGCACATTGAGCGTCTACAATTTATCCTACACTGCCGTACGCTTGACATGGCTCTAGACGAAGTACGAATCTTACTTGAGTTTTGGGAGGAACCTGATAAAGACTGTGGTGATGTGAGCTCCTTACTAGATAAGCAAATTTATGCTGTAGAAATACGAATGGAAGAACTGATGCACTTAAAGCAGCACTTGACTGTTTTGCGCCAGAAATGTGCAAGTAGTGCACCAGCGGTATCATGTGGGATATTAAAGGCTCTTGCCGATAATTCTTGTCATGAGTAATGATATTAGTAGTGTTCATTTCTGACTGATCAAATCATGAAAGGTTAAATACACCCTGATGTTAAGCACAAAAAAACCCAGCAATGATATTAAGATCACTACTGGGGTTGGAGGAAATAATAACTATGTTGTGCTGACTTATCAGGTCTTATTTATCATTCATAGCAAGGTAGATATTTCGATCTGATGCGGATGCGTCATCCACGTATTTTGAATCACGCCATGTGGTATAAGCATAGACACCACTGTATGGGCTGATGCTGTTCTGACGGAAATCAGAAATCCAGTTTTCGCCATCAAAGATTTGGATATGGCCATGTGGACGCTTTGATGAGCGATCATAGACAATAACATCACCTACTTGGGTTGGCATATCATTACTGATTTTGCTAAAACCTGCTTTATCAAGCGTGCCACGAGTGGCGTACTGATAGGCTGAAGGATTGGGGGTGAACTCATAACCTGCTGATTGTAGTGCTTTACGTACGTAACGGGCACAGTATCCAGAGCTACCAGATAGAGCCACTCGTGAAGCACGAGCAGCAGCGATAGCGGGGGCTGAATTGCTATCAGGAACTGTATTGACTTGCTGCTGTTGTTTTTCAGCGTATAAGCGGCTGTTTAATGATGAAAGCCGACTCTCTTTTTGCTTAGCCTGCGCACTTAGGTTGCTAATAGCTTGACTGATTTCGTCATTACTAGAAACATAAGCACCACTGCTAGTGCTATAGATGTTTTTTGATGAACCGTAGTTTGATGCCACAGAAGTATTGGTGATGGTATTATTTGTTTGAGAGATTGTGATAGCAGCACCACTCGTTTGTGCTATGCCCATACCCAGTACTGACAAAATCAATAAAGCCTGTTTCATAAATCTAATACCTACGGTTAATTCAAAATGGTCTGTTATCAACAACAGCGCAGTCAATTAAATTTCAACAACTCAAGTATATATACGTCATAGTGACTGATACTTCTGCTGCATATTATTCATATAAAAAATGATTATTGGCGATCACAGCACATCATTGAAGTCTTACGAAGCTGTTGCAAATCAAGCTGCTGGCCAAAACACAAAGCCGACTTTAGCATAGGCTGTTTAGCCTGTCATCACCCTTAAAAACCCCAAAAATACTTTTTTGATGTTGAAAAAATTGCTAATATTCCACATTTTACAATGTAAGTTTGTGTAACATATACAGAATATAGCTGACTAAATTGACAACAATTTCTACTGTTTTATAAGCAAAAAAACGTCTGAGGGTTAAATCTAAATTATAGATTTAACCCTCAGACGTTTTTTTATTGGATGAAGTAATTACCCTATATAGGGTCTAACTAATTATTAAGATAATATAATAATTTATAATATTAATATAGATGTTAATTCCCTACTGGCTTATGTAATATTACGTAATTGTTTCGATACATCCTGTATATTCTTGTATTAACCCTTAATTATTTATCTATTTTAAGGGTTAATAACCGATAAATCCGCTTACATTGTCATCAAAAGTTACAAATTCAAAGTTATTTTTGCTTTTAAAGTCGCAATAGCTAATGATTTTTTTGATGAAGAATCATTTTATAAGCAATAGAACAGTCTTATACCTGCCTCATTTACTTTTAACGCTAACACTATAATCAAAGTATTCTTAACTGCTAACACACTATAATTGCTGCTCTACCGATTCAATATCAGCATAAACTTGGGTCGTCCCGTCTTTATTGAGCTGCATAACCTGATAGGGCATGAATTTATTTTGATACTCCATACCTGGGCTACCAACAGGCATGCCAGGTACGGCAAGACCCATAGCTTGTACTGGCGGATTTTCTAAGAACTGCGCCATATACTTAGCAGGTACATGACCTTCAAAGACGTAATCATCAGTAGTGACTACAGTATGGCAAGAACGCATCTCAGTTGGAACGCTGTAGCGCTCTTTAAATACGGCTAAGTCCGCAACATCTTGCGCGGTTGCACTTAGACCATTATCTTCTGCATGACTTATCCATTCTTTACAGCAGCCGCAATTGGCATCTTTATAGACCGTAGCTGAGACGTTTTTTAGTAGGTCTGGTTTACTTACTGACCTTGTCATCATGTGAGCACTTTTAGCGTTTGGTTCATCTTCCTTTAAAGTGATAGCTGTTGCATTTTCGGTTGTTACTGATGTTGTGTTTGCATCAGATACGCCACTACTCGGTTGGCTACAAGCAAATAGTGATGAGGCGGCAAGTAACACCAGCGTACCACGCAACCCCTTAGACAGATGACGATTGAATATAAGACTGGATTTTATTTTTAAGGGGGTCATAGTGCTCTCTCATGTACTGTAGATATTGTGAGCTATAGAAGGTCAAGTAACACTTCATATCGTTTGGTAATGTAGCATAATAACCCATCAAACGGGGTACGTAAATTTATACATTGAGCAGTGCGGACTGGTATCATAAGCAGTTTTTATTTTGAAATGCGACTGGTATCATAAGCAGTTTTTATTTTGAAATGCTGCCTGTAGTATTAACGGGTCTATCTGAGTTTTGGATTTTGATTAAAAATTCAAGGCTCATAATTTTGGATAATTTGCGATGCACCTGTCTACTATTAGTCTACAAAAGCGTTTGAGTACTCACTTAAATCAATTACCGCTATGGCTTACGCTAGTAGCAGCATGGCTTGCAGGGGCTATTTTTTTATTTGCATTATCGCCTTATGGGTTCTGGCCGCTAGCAATAGTGTCACCAGCGATTTTATATGCGCTGTTGGTGCCAAATATGAGTGGTCGTCGCGCTTTTATTATCGGTGAAGCTTACGGTATGGGGCTATGGTGCGTCGGCGGCTTTTGGCTCTATACAGCTATCCATGATTATAGCGATACTCCAACGTGGCTCGCATTGATTATGATTGGATTGATGGGTCTCGGTATGGGACTGTTTCATGGATTTTTAGCACTAGTCTTTAACCGTATGGTAGGCAAACAACCCTTTTCATTTGCTGCTCTTTGGGTGCTACAAGAATGGTTAAAAACTTGGTTATTCACAGGCTTTCCGTGGCTATTTGTTGGTTATGCATTTACTGAAGAGTATTGGTTATCGTCCTTAGCACCCGTTGCTGGTGTTTTTGCCGTCTCTTTTGTTGCCATACTATTGGCTGCAAGTTTAGTAGAGCTACTGCTTCGACGCAGTAGTTATGCCGTCGTTTCTGTACTGTTATTAGCCATTAGCACATCATTATGGCTGGTCAATCCGCAATGGACAAAACCTAAGGGCACACCTGATCTGTCAGTGTCATTGATTCAAGGTAATATTTCACAAGATATAAAGTGGCTGACGCAATATCAAGTAGAAACGCTAAAGATTTATGCGAAGTTAACGCGCACTGAGTGGGGACGTGATGTGGTGGTGTGGCCTGAATCATCTATTCCGATGTTTCAGGATGAGGCTGCGGGCTTTATTAGTGAAATGATAGAAATGGCCAATGCGACCAATACGACATGGATAACTGGTATCCCTTATAAGGATAAAGCGGCATTCAATGCCAGTACGGATAAGTATCCCCCATTTTACAATAGCGTGATTGCTCGAGGTGTAGAAGCGGAAGGCCTATACAAGAAGCAGCGTCTAGTGCCTTTTGGAGAGTATATTCCATTTGAAGGCGTGCTCGATATTTTCCCAAGTTTGGCCGGTAGTCAGGATATTAAGAGCTATAGTCGTGGTAGTGATCAGCAGTCACCGCTAAAGGTGCGTGAACACAATATAGGGACGGCTATCTGTTATGAGGTAGCTTATCCAGATACCACGCGTAAAAATGCCATCGATACTGACTTTTTGTTGACCGTCTCTAACGATGCCTGGTTTGGCACTTCAGCAGGACCATTGCAACATTTGCAAATGGTACAAATGCGCGCGCTTGAGAACGGGCGCTGGTTTATTCGAGCGACCAATACTGGTGTTACCGCTATCATTAACCATAAAGGTCGTATTGTAAAACGCGCACCGCAGTTTGAGCGTACTGTACTACGTGGTGAGATACAGGCACGGGTTGGTAACACGCCCTTTATGCTTATGGGAAATTATCCTATCTTGATAATAATAACCCTGTTATTACTAATAAGCTATTTTGGCAAAGGTCTAACCACACTTAGAAGACGAGGGTAATAGTAAACTTAATCATAATAATTTAATCAGCGTAAGTTTTTTATTTTTTCTAGGTAACGTCCTAACGCACGTAAATATAAAAGTTTTAAACTATTGATCACATAAGAACTGATTGAAAAAATTATGTTGACATAAGGCACGCGCCTCATACTTAAAAAGAGATAGCTATATACGGTCTATCATCTTTTAGTTGATACTTTCATTTAATGCACGCGATTTTTGATTGTCATCTGCCTTAGTACCAAATTCAATAGTTGCATGTTGTATATTCTGATGCGCCAAATCTTCCTTGATGTTTTCTTTCATAGTAATAGTCTCTTCAAACGTTATATCGGTCTTCGGTACAATATGAACTGTAAGAGCATTCTCAGTGGTACTCAAAGCCCAGATATGTAAATGATGAAAGTTTTGAATAAAATTATAGCTCTCTAAGATAGCAGTGATTTTACTGAGATCAACATTTTGAGGTACTCCGTCGATAGCAAGCTTGATACTCTCTTTTAGTAGACCCCAAGTCGATAACAGTATAACGACTGAAATAATCAAGCTAACTAGAGGATCAACGATATTCCAACTTGTATAGTAAATAATAATGCCCGAGATAACGACACCTACAGAGACCAATGCATCTACCATTAGATGCAAGAAAGCACCTTTGATATTAATATCGTCTTTTTGACCTTTGTAGAATGCAAAAGCAGAAACAGTATTTATAAATACACCTATTAGAGCTGTAATAATAATAACTTTTCCTGCAACTTCCGGTATCGTATCAAATCGACCCAAGGCCTCATACGCAATACCTATAACGATTGTAACTAACAATATGGCGTTAATAAGAGACGCCATTATAGAAGCTTTTTTGTAGCCATAGGTATAAAGCGTAGTAGATGCTTTCTGTGCTAATTTCATTCCAATTAACGAGATTATTAAACTGGCAACATCACTTAAGTTGTGGCTAGCGTCTGCGATTAAAGCTAATGAATTAGTTGAATAGCCCACTATAAACTCGATGAGCGTAAATGCAGAATTTAGACCAATCCCAATATAAAAAGCTTTATTCATATTTTTAGGGTCTGGAGCTTGATGACTGTGGTTATCTGAATTACTCATAATTTACCCTTGTTTAGGTTGCTGCATTTTATTAAAGGTAGAAAATAAGTTTATTGCATATTTTCTATATTGCACAGTCAATATTGCTCTAATACCGTAGACCCACTTATTTTTATCAATAAACTGAGCCACAACTTGATTGTGTGTCCTATCTCTCCTTGGGCGAAAAAAGCGGATTTTACTGTAATCTAACTGGCTTACGTAAGCTTCTTGTTCTCATGTTCAAGCTCTTTAGTATGTGTAGCTTAGTCTTGAATGTTGGTTAGTATAGTTTCATTAGTGTGCTTTTTATGACATGACCACATAAAGGTGTAATCGTTTAATGCTTCAATCAGCATACGAACGGCGCGTTCTTTAATCTCAGGAGTGTAGGTTTGTCTTTTCATTATCGTATTCTCTCAGAAAGTTGAGTCTCCGACAATCTCGGGGCGGTTCAGAATAATGATGGGGCTAGAAGCCCCTTATATTTTGTGTAACTTAAATCGTTATTGAGTACGCTTTGATTAAGGGCAATATACCTTAGCACTGCTAACCGTTTTTGGTTCTATTATATGGTACTGATATAGGAAACAGTGCTTGTTTTGCCATGGGCATTTTTTTTGCAGCTTGCTTCTACGTCTGG
>NZ_LNUO01000091.1:0-15342 GCF_001462175.1 Psychrobacter sp. ENNN9_III | reverse complement strand
TAGTGAAATATTCAAATCAATGAGCTAAGTTTTTATGACAATCCGTCCCCAGTCACGCCGTGTTCCTTTAGATAATAAGCCTCCTATCAAAAAAAGGGAGCGGCGGGCGTTACTATGGGATATTCTCAAAAAACTGGCGGTATTCGCAAGGCCTTATCGCTTACTTATCGCAGCCACGCTGATCTTGACCGTACTTGGTTCGTTCACCGCACAAGTCAATGCCTTTGTGCTGCGTTATGCTGTCGACACTTTGACTGAGATTGCGACCCTCGCTGAGCCTTGGCAGGCAGGTCTGCGTATGCTTGGCATTATCAGTGCGGTACTACTGACCAAAGAGATACTGTCAATATTTATCTCATTCGGGCAGCGTTTTTTTGGCGAGAAGATTCGCATCAATCTATCGCGTGATTTATCACAAAAGATTATCGAGCGCATTTTGACTTATCGCATGGCGTTTTATACCAGTAGTGAAAACGATAGCGGTAAACTACAAACTCGTATTGATTGGGGCGTGAGCAGCCTGACAAGCTTGGTGCAAAACTTTTTTATCGACATGTTGCCGCTGTTTGCTAGTGCCATCGTCTCGCTGATTATTATGTTTTTGACCAATGTATGGATTGGTTTGGTTGGGCTGGTTATTATCCCCATTTATTTCTTTATCAGTCAAAAACAAGCCAAACGTCTACAAGGTTTTCGTAGACAGATGCGCAGCTTTCGAGAGGCCAAAAGCGGGTTGGTTATCTCGCTTATCAATTCAATTAGCGTGGTCAAATCCTTTGTCCGTGAACCTATTGAAGCCCAAAAACACCTAAAAATTCAAAAAGATATGACCGATAATCAGCTGCGTATTCGCAGTATTGGCTTTATCTATGATGCGATTAAGACTTTTATTGAGCAGATTGGCGTAGTGGTCATTATTTTACTGACATCTTATTTTGTATTGCAAGGTCAGATGACTATCGGCATGGTCTTGTTTCATGTACTGCTGTTTCAGAACGTCGCTGCCCCTATCCGTCAATTGCATCGCATTTATGATCAGATCAATAACGCGCTCACTTATGCAGAAGGATTTTTTGAGATACTAGAGGATGACAAACAAGTTGAAAATGTCACAGGTATGAGCACCAAAGACTTAAAAGGTCATATAAAGCTTAAAAACGTTGACTTTACTTATCCTAACGGCACACAGGCGCTAAAGGATGTCAGCTTCGACATCCGCCCCAATCGCATTACTGCGCTGGTAGGTCTCTCTGGTGCAGGTAAGAGTACTATCATCAGCTTATTGGTAAAATTTTATGAGCCAGATTCAGGCAAGATATTGCTAGATGGTCATGACCTAAAAGACTGTGATACGCATGAGCTGCGCCAGCGTATTGGTTTGGTGTTACAAAGCAACCATATATTCTCAGGCACTATTAGTGAAAACATTCGTTATGGCAATATGAATGCCACTATGGATGACATTATAGTCGCAGCCAAAAAAGCCTCAATTCATGAGCAAGTCATTAAACTTGCAGACGGTTATGAGAGTACGGCCAAATCTCTATCGGGTGGTCAGCAGCAGCGTATTGCGCTGGCACGTATGTTTCTAAAAGATCCACCGATTGTGTTCTTAGATGAACCAACCGCCAGCCTGGATGCGATCGCCAGTCAACAGGTCAAAAAAAGCTTGGGTCAACAGGTCAAAAAAAGCTTGGATCTTATCAAAAAAGACCGTACGGTGATTATGGTCTCGCACAATATCGCACAGATTATTGACGCCGATGATTTGGTGGTGATAGAAAACGGCCAAGTGGTTGAGACTGGGACGCATGAAGCGCTGTATGATAAAGGTGGTAAGTATTACGAGATATTTAGTGCCATGTCGGATAGTTTAAACTTGGACAAAATTAGTCAAACACTACAGGGTTAAGTCTATATAATGTTAGATTATTTTAAAGTATATTGAGAAAAAAATGCTAACGAATTCAGTAAGTGCAATAAAGCTTCAACAAAAAACCGTGATGATGTGTGTCGCTGTGCCACAAATCATGGCCTCTAGAATGTGGATGCTTGCCACCTCTCCTATGAACCCCAAACTGCAACAGACAGAAATACTTTCTATGGTTGAAGAAAAGCAAAAAGCTTTTGTAGATTCTATGAGTGATATAAATTTACAAATTCTGTCCTCACAATCGTTATTATTCAATAAGTGGCTAAGCAATTGTCAAAGCTTTATGTTGGGACATCACAATGCTTTTAATAACTTCGATAATGACATCGATGAAGAAACGATTAAAATCTTGGATAAGGGCATTAGTCCTTATGCAAAGACCGTACAAGTAAATCAAAAACGTCTGAAACGTTAAGAACCATAAGTTATGACCTGTGAATTTTCTATAAAAACCTTTGATGAGCTGACCTCAGTTGACCTCTATCATATTTTAAAGGCCCGCTCGCAAGTATTCGTTGTCGAGCAACACTGTGCTTACCAAGATATGGATGAGGTAGACTTTGATTGCTTGCATCTGATCGCTCATAAAGATGAAGCGCTGGTCGGTTATTGTCGCATCATTGGACCTAAATTTAATCCCAAAAAATCTTTAGAAAAACTCAGCCTACTCAATGCCTTCCATCGGAAGGGTATTGGTATTAAGCGATCATCGAGGCTATGGCTTGGCACGACAAATCATGACGCATGCCATTAAGTATTGCCGTAAAAAGTACGACAAAAAACCAATTATTATCTCAGCACAGACCTATTTGCTTAGCTTTTATGAATCATTGGGGTTTGTCCCTGAAGGCCCTGTGTATCTTGAAGACAATATCGAACATATCACCATGGTCTTACCCATTTTAAAAAAGGGTAAAGCAAAATCTCAGAAATCAGCTGGCTCTGAAAGCTCAGGGTTTGTCACCAAATTGTTGAGTTTTTTGCTTTTAGTATTGAGCCTTTTGTTCATCGCAGGCTTAATCTACTTGATGACTTAAGCGGCTGACTTGATGTGATAAAATTGACGCAATCATGAGATCTTACGTATAAAGCCTCAAACGATAAAGTTCTTTTACACGACTTCACTGTTGTTCTATATTGATTGTGCTACTTTTGAGTCATGACTATGATTGTAAAACTGAAGATACTGATAAACGGTTAATAGTCAAAAAATCATCTGACTCAAGGAAGAGGTAACGACTATGTCTAATGTAGAAAGCAATGTCCGTCCAGAATATGATGACGAGATTCAAAAAATAGCCGATTATGTTCTCAACTACTCTATCGACGACTCTCCAAATAGCGCCGATGCTTGGACGACTGCACGCCACTGTCTAATGGATACGCTAGGCTGTGGCCTGCTCGCACTACGTTTTCCTGAATGTACCAAGCATCTAGGGCCTGAATGCATCGATCAGATAACGCCTAATGGCGCGCGCGTCCCTGGCACTTCCCACAGGCTTGACCCCATCAAAGCTGCTTTTGATATTGGCTGTATGGTGCGCTGGCTTGACTATAATGATACGTGGCTTGCCGCTGAATGGGGCCACCCCTCAGACAACTTAGGCAGTATCTTGGCAGTAGCCGACTATATTAGTCAGCAAAACGTCAGTAAAGGTCGCGCAGCGCTTACCATGAAAGATGTGCTTGAAGCCATGATTATGGCGCATGAAATTCAAGGCGTCATGGCGCTTGAAAACTCATTTAACCGCGTGGGTCTTGACCATGTATTCTTAGTCAAACTCGCATCAACCGCTGTCGTTGCCAAGTTATATGACCTACCACGCGAGCGTATTATGGCGGCTATCTCCCAAGCCCTTGTCGATGGTCAAGCGCTACGTACCTATCGTCATGCACCCAATGCTGGTAGCCGTAAGTCATGGGCGGCAGGTGACGCAACCAGCCGTGCTGTACGTTTGGTCGATATCACGCGTCGCGGTGAGATGGGTATCCCTGGTGCGTTAACTGCGCCGCAATGGGGATTTTATGATGTATTATTTAGTCATACCAATAAAGATCTCGCGCTCAAGCCTGAAGATGAGCGTCGCTTTAGATTCCAGCGTGACTTTGGCACTTATGTGATGGAAAACATTTTATTTAAGATAAGCTTCCCCGCTGAATTCCATGCACAAACCGCCTGTGAAGCAGCAGTCATCCTGCATCCACGCATCGAAGATAGAATTAATGATATTGAAAAAATCGTCCTGACCACGCATGACTCGGCGATTCGAATTATCTCAAAAGAAGGCGCACTTGCCAATCCTGCCGATCGTGATCACTGCCTGCAATATATGGTTGCCGTTCCTTTACTAACCGGCGATCTCATGGCAGAAAACTATGAAGACGACTATCATGAGCAACATCTATCCATCGATGAGCTGCGTAGCAAAATGGTGGTAGAAGAAGACGCGCGCTACTCAGCAGACTATCATGACCCAAGCAAACGCTCTATTGCCAATGCTATTCAAATATTTTTTAAAGATGGCACCAGTACCGATAAAGTCGCTGTGGAATACCCGATCGGTCACAAACGCCGCCGTGAAGAAGGCATCCCTGTGTTAGAAGCAAAGTTTCGAGCCAGTCTGGCTACCCGTTTTATCGAGAGTCGGTGTGACGAGATTGTTGCGCTATGCGATGACCAAGCTCAATTAGAGCAAACGCCTGTCAATGAGTTTATGGACTTATTTGTCAATGAGTTTATGGACTTATTTGTCATTAATTAGACGATGATTAATTGACTTTTTCAAGTCCTACTTTACCAAGGAATTGACTCCCCTGCCCAGTCGACAAAACTCCCAGATTGGGCAGCAGTCATGTTTGACAGCACCTCCAATAGACATTCTGCACTATAGGCTGGCGAGAATAACCGCCCATCTGCGACATTACTTTGAAATGGTGCCGACAATTGCGTGTTAACTGTCCCCGGCTGCATGACCACTATACAGACGTCTTTTAATGAGCGTCCCCATTCTATGCTTAGGTTTTTCATACCCATATTTAGCGCAGCCTTACTCATTCTATAGCTGTACCAACCGCCAAGCCTATTATCACTAATACTGCCCACACGCGCTGATATGGTCGAGAAAATCGCAGGTTTATCAGTACTACGCTTGGATTTAGCAAGTAGCGGTCTGATATGCTTGGCTATCAGTAACCCTGCTAACGCGTTGATTTGCATATTTTGTAAGAAAAATTCCGTTTCAACTTGTCGGAGTGCTTTCTCGGGCTGTGATTTTTCAGTATGTAGCAGCCCCACACAGTTAATCACCCAATCAAGATGCGTGCTCTGCTGCTTAATATTGTCAGCGGCTTGTTTGATGCTGCTCTCATCGCTGACATCCATTTGTAGCCAGTGCAGATTATCCGCTTCAAAGTTAGGAACGCTTTTATGGTAAGTGGCGAAGACCTTAATGCGAGTGCTATCGTCGTCTTTGTTGCCTTGCTCACTAGCAGTCGCTTGTACCAGCTGCTCAACCATCGCTTGACCAATGCCGCCAGTCCCACCGATGATAAGATAGATTTTATTGTCCATATGGCACCTTCCTTTGCAATTTCAATATTCTTCTTTAACGTCAATTAGGACGAACGCTATTGCTGACTTTAAAATAGCACAATGCATGGCAGATAATTATAGAAAATTTATTAATAGCTAAGCACAGGCCAAGTTCGATATATTCCAAGGCACAGATATTATCTATTTTTGATCAAAGACGCATGGATTAAGTCTGGTTAATGCTAAATAATAATCTTGCCAAATGCGCTACAATACGCTTGAATCATTATTCTATCTGCAAGACCTAATATTTGTTTTACTGACACGGATATCTCCCCATCATGCTATCACCACAAGACCAATTAACTGAGCTGGTACGTACGCTTGAGACCGAGCAGCATGTCTTCACAACTGATCCTTTATTGGTGACCGAAAAACTACAGGTAGAAGACGGTAAGCCTATTCAAAAGCTACATCGTCGAGCTTCGCGTATCGACAGCAATGGCAATCTTGCACGGGTGCTAGGGAAAATCGACGGCCGTATCAAAGGCATCATGATGGTCATGAGCATTGTCTGGTGCGTATCAGGATTTTTGGGTTTATTTACCTTATTGCAGACCAACGTGGTCAATTTTTTCTATGTGTTGGTTTGCCTGCTGGGTTTTCATACACTGATGCTGGGTGGCTGGCTGGTTATGACACTGATTAATCAAGGTCGTCAGTCTCCTAGTTGGTTTGCAAACTTTGTCAGTCCCAGCTATCTGATACGTGGTAAGGACGATGTCACTAAGGCGGCAGTCGAATTGTACGAGCGTCAATTGCAGCACAGCGGTATGCGTTGGTATCTAGGTCGCTTCAGTCATCAATTGTGGCTGGCAACGTTGACAGGAATGATGTTTGCGATTATTTTTTTATTAATTGTGCGTCAGTATAGTTTTAGCTGGGAGTCGACGTTATTATCAGATCAGGCGCTGATTAGCTTAACCCAAGTGCTTGGCTGGCTACCAAGTATGGTTGGCTTCGATGTGCCGGACAATGCTGCTATTGTGCAGAGCCGACTCGTAACAGATACCATGCCATTATCTGTCGCGCGGCAATGGGCAAGCTTGTTAATTGGTAGCCTCATTATGTATGGTATCGTCCCACGTGCGATCGCTTGGGCATTTTGTGCGCTAATGTTTCGCCGCAAAAAAATGCGCTTGGATATCAAGCTCCCCTATTATCAAAAGATTATTAACTTTTGGCAGCGTCAAGTAGTAGATGCTGATGATTTCAATGAAGCACCAGCACCGGTAGCACCAAAGGCGAGCGTTAGTGCTGGCAAAAAACTAGTTGCACTACTTGAGTATCCATCAGAGCAGGATAACTGGTGGCAGATAGGTCTTAACGATACTAATAGTGATAGTGAGGTTGAAAATTTCGGTATCGTTGATGACCGTGATGATATGGAGCGCCTAACGACTTATTTAGATAAAAATCCAGTACAAGTATTGCTAGGTATTCATAGTCAGGCATTGCCAGATCGCGGCACCCTGCGTAAGCTTGACCGCATTGCTACTCATGCAAAACATGGTCTCATCGTTCAATTATTAAACAATAATAAGACATCAAAACTTGTAGCGGCTACTAATCCAAAATCGCCTCAGGCTATCCGTTATCAACAATGGCAAACGGCATTAGCCGCACGTAATATTGGCTTGGTAGAGAGTCTTTCATAGTGGTTCATTATGAGGTGCTACTGGTATAAACTTTTCTGGCTTACTGTGCCTGCGCAGATAGATACTGCAAAAAATCCATACCAGCAGCCCTTTACCATTTTGTATAAGACTACTGTAGATGACGCATGCGTTCACAAGCAATGCTGCTTTTATAAGGCGTCAAGCTTATATTAAAGAGTCAAGGATGACCAAAATGGCAGATGTGCGGTAGGATGTTATGGCAATGACAGATAATAATAGTAACGGTCTAATAAGTTTAGGCAAGTACGGGCAGACCTTAGATGCTTACAAAGAGACACTCAATCAGAGTATCTTAGCCATCGCACCTGAGTCTTGGCAGCCCATGCTGGCGAGTATCTTACCTGCACATTGGCAAGAGTGGCTATTGCCGCTGGCAGGTGGACCGTTTTTCTTACTGTTTTTAGCGGAATGGTTTTATCAATCTAAGCGTGGGCGTGGTTCTGCCTTTGGTTGGCGTCGTGCCATGACCAACTTTAGCTTAGGCGGCTCTTATTTAGGTTTTGAGCTGGTCATACAAGTACTTGTCGTGCTGCCTATTTGCTTGTGGTTGTATCAATATCGCTTGTTTACCATTGAAGTCACATGGTTGACGGCAATCCCTATATTTATTGCGGTCGAGTTCTGCTATTACTGGTTTCATCGTAGCTCACATCGAGTCAATTGGTTTTGGTCGGCGCATGTGGTACATCATTCTGACGATCAAATGAACTTATCAACGGCTATGCGCCAAAGTTTATTGTACTCAGTTACAGGTTGGTGGTTGTTCTTTGTCCCGCTGATGCTACTTGGCGTCCATCCAGTTTGGGTTTTCTTCTTCTACGCACTTGATCTGATTTATCAATTCTTTATTCATACTGAAACCGTCGGTAAATTCCCTAGATGGATTGAATATATTTTTGATACTCCCTCCAATCACCGTGCGCATCATGGTACCAATAGCGACTATATCGACCAAAACTATGGTGGCGTTATCATTCTTTTTGATCGTTGGTTTGGCACATATGTGGAAGAAGATACGGTTAATAACCCAGTGAAATATGGCGCAGTAGGCGTGACCAGTCACGATAATATTATCAGCCTAATATTTGGCGTCTTTTACCGTATGTGGCAACGTCTCTTTCGGGCTAAAGGGTTAAAGAACAAGCTTAAAGTCTTGTTTCGTCCACCTAGTGCCATTTAAAATTGACTGATTAGCAATAACATCGCGTATATAGACCATATAAGAGCGTTTGGTTACAATGGCTTATAGATGAGGATATATCTGTATGAAAAAGAGTGTTTTTTTATACAGTATTTGCCAAATCGACAGTTAAGAGGAGGTTGGACATGAAAAATGATAAGAAAGTAACGCTAGAAGATTATCGAGGAATAATAAAAGATGGTGATATATCCGTGCATCTTACTCGAGATCAAAAAGCGATGATCTTAAAAACGTATGATTACGGATTAAATGAGCTAACTGAGATTGATGAGATGTTATTAAGTGCTGTTATCCGACAACTGAAAGCCGCAATCGACCAATAATATTCAACATAAGATCCTATCATGAATAATAACAATAATAATTCTGACAGTCAGACGAAGAGCCTTTTTGCGGACAAGGCTTATGATGCGTCTAATTCGTCTAGCAAACCTATTGAGGGTACGCCTCCTATTGATATCAGTAAAGAGCAGAATGTGAGTAATACTGGACAGTCTACTACGGATAGCAGCCTAACCAATTCATCGATTTTATCAACGTCACCAACTGAAGACGCTACTAAAACAACCAGTAAAACCACAATCGCCAGTGACGAGCCATTAAAATTGGCCGTCGTTGGTCATACCAATACAGGTAAGACCTCCATACTGCGCACCTTACTGCGTGATGTCTATTTTGGTGAAGTAAAAAAATGAGGCGGCGACTACTCGTCATGTGGAACGCGCTCAACTAACGGATAGTCAAACAGGTGAAGTGCTGGTCACCTTATACGATACACCGGGTTTGGAAGATGCGTCTGGTCTGATGGATTGGCTCGAGGACAATACTGCCAGTCGCCGCGATGGAATTGAGCGCTTACAGCAATTTTTGGCAGCAGACATTGCACAAAGTGACGATGCGTTAGGTAGCAGTGAGGATTATAGCCAAGAGGCTAAAGTTATTCGCCAGCTGCTGGCAAGTGATATGGCCATTTATGTGGTCGATGCGCGTGAGCCTGTGCTTGGTAAATATAAAGATGAGTTAACCGTTTTGTCGTGGGCAGCGATTCCGGTTATGCCCGTATTTAACTTTACTGATAGCCAAGAGGCTAATATTGATGAATGGCAAACCATGCTGGCACGGCGTAATTTGCATATATCCACCCGTTTTGATTCTGTGGCTTTTGAATTTGCCGATGAAATGCGACTTTGGCAGAATTTAGCCACCATGCTCACCCATGCTGAAATGCTTGAGCAATTGATGCAACGCCGGACTGAAAATTGGGCACGTCTGTACGATGAGGCCAATATCATCATTGCGGATTTTTTATTAAATGTCGCCGCCTTCGTCCAAGAAATTAATGAAGATGATGACCCGATGCCTGTGTTGCAGCAGATGCAAGAAGCCGTTCGCCAAAGCGAGCGTAGCATGCAGAATAAGTTATTAAATCTTTATAAATTTTACGATAATGCTGTGGCAGCGACCCCACTTGAGTTGCAAGCTTATCAACAAGACCCCTTTGATCCTGAGTTGCTTAAAAGTTATGGTATTCGTACGACTTCTGGTGCGGCGGCTGGCGCGTTATTGGGATTGGGTATTGATGCGGCAGCGTTGGGTACGACTTTAGGATTGGGTGCTGCGATAGGTGGTATAGCAGGTGGGCTATTATCTAATACGGGTAGTATCGCGGACAAGCTATCCGGTGTGAAGCGTTTGTACATTGACCCCGCTACCCTAACCCTCCTTGCTACCCGTGCTATGGACTTACTAGTTGCTGTGCGTCATCGCGGTCATGCTGCCACTGATGCGACGCAGCTCCTGTATGCAAAAGAGAAAATAACAACTGATAACGATGATGAACTGATTGATGATGAAAGCAACCCGGTTACCCCTTGGCCGACCCACAAACTACCAAGTGAGCTAAAAAAAAGCCCGTGGCAAGCCGCAATGGTCATCACTCAGTAGTGGCAAGTCTGAGCAGGCACAAAGTTTGCGTATGGATGCTGCATGGTCACTTTCAACTAAATTGCAAGCGCGCAGTGCGGATAACTTGCAAATGAACTAGGTCAATAGCGCACTTAATGCTTCACTACCACGTACGTCTGTCTGCTGTAAATAAATGGGATAGATTGGATAGTCTGTGAAATTACTTTCTATCCCTTTCATCAATCCTTGTTGTCTATCCGCACGTGTACGCCAAAACTCATCGGTTTGCGTAGGCGTTATCAGCTGATTGACCACGATTGCCGCTGGCGTGAGTTTGGTTTCTTCTAACTGCCCGATGGCACGCTTCGTTTCAGCTAATGGCAGTACATCAGCAGTCATCACCAATACAATCGCCGCTTGCTTACGATCATGTAGTAGCAACCCTGCTTCACGGAACAGCTGCTTGCGTTTTTCTAGGACGGATACTGCCTGCTCCCAGCGATCTGGTTTTTGCTTGGCAAAGGGATTTGAGACGTTGTCTTTGTTATTGTCATTGCTATCTAAATCCAAATTTGTTGCCGCCGAGCGTAACTTAGACTGCCGCCGCTGCTGGGCTAACAATCCATCCGTCCACGCTCCCATCATCTCTGGCAATACTAATAAACGCAAGGTATGCCCAGTTGGAGCGGTATCAAAAATGATATGCTCGTACCTTTTATCCGCGTCAACATCCGCTGCCGCCACCAAATGCTGACACATTGACTCGAGCATGGCCGCCTCTTGTGCTCCTGGTGCAGATTTTGACAGACGTAGATGCTCACGAATCTTGGGCATCATGTCAGGATTGGCATAACCTTTAATGGTACGTTCGACCTGCGCAAAATGGTTATCAACGATAATATCTGGATTGAGCTCAAGCGCATCAAGATAAGGAGTGACTGCTGTCTTCTCATTACTGAGCGCTACATTTAATACATCGCCCAAGCTATGCGCTGGATCAGTCGAGATAATGAGCGTCTTTTTTTGCTGAGTCGCGTAATGGCTGGCAAGTGCGGCGGCTGTCGTTGTTTTACCAACACCACCTTTACCACCAACAAATATAATCGGTTGAGCAGCTAGCTGGGTGACCAATGCTGTTAAAGGTTGTAAGGCCATAATTCTTTCCCATTTTCTGTTCGTATTTTTTTGCTTATAGTTATTTCTGACAATCTAATTAGTCACCCAACTAGCAACAACCAACATGGTCAAAGGGACACTTCTCCATACCCATTCGTGTATGCCATTCATGGAAGTTTTCTAAAAACAGTGGTTGCAGCTCAAGCGTATAAAAGCTGGCTGGGTTATCAATGCCGAGGCTCTCCGCAAACATCATTAGCATAAACAAGTCTTCTTCATCGCGTGCAGCGCGTGCCATTGTTTGCCGATATGGTGCATGGTAGAACTCATTAAGTCCTGCTAGGAATCTTTGCCACAAAGGCTGGTCGTTTTTTATGTCACCCATAGTTTTGCCTTAATTTTAAGAACTCACTTATTAGATAATATCATTAAGTGGTGGGTTACGCTGCGCCAACCACAACCTACAATACAATATCTCAGAACATAAAAACGCCAGCAATTGCTAGCGTTTTTGTTCTGCTCAAATATTTGATTTAATTAAGTCTCATTTTTACCTTTATGCTGCGACCACTCACGGCGCAGTACCGAAAAGCTCTCAAAAGTAACCAAAATCGTTGCAACCATAATAATGATATCCATGATAATGAGCAACCAATTGCCATCGGTATAGAAGGTTTTGAGCTGGATTAACAATGCAAAAACCGTCATTACTAGTAAGAACGACAGTGGCGCTAAAGTGTACCAAACCGCCTTTCCATTACGTAACAAGATAACGGTTACGATCATGAGCGTTAATGCTGCCATCAATTGGTTAGTGGTACCAAATAGTGGCCAAATAATCATGCCGCCTTCACCACCAATACCGCCCGCACCAAATGCTAATAATAGACAGGATCCGACTGCTAGCAAGGTAGCGACCACACTTTTATTCAAAATAGGAAGGTTATAAAACTCACCAAATTCTTGGAAAATGTAGCGCTGAAGACGAACGCCAGTATCCATTGTCGTACCAGCAAATAATGCTGCCATTACCGTAAGCATCGTCTGTGACAATACTATATCTATACCGACACCGGCATTAAGTATAGCCGCGCCGCCATCAATGAATGCCCCAACCGAGCCGTCACCGAATTTTTGATAAACTGCTTGCCAATCACCAAAGGTCGCAAAACCTGCGGTGGCAGCAAGAATAGCCCCTAATGCCAGCATGCCTTCGCCAAGTGCGCCAAAGTAACCCACAAAACGCGCGTCTTCTTCCTTGTCGATTTGCTTAGAGGTCGTCCCTGTCGCGACCAAGCCATGAAATCCTGAAATAGCACCACAAGCGATAGTCACAAAGAGTAATGGCATGATTGACGGGGTACCCATCGGTAGATCGGTATTGACTGCTGGCGCGACAATATTAGGTGTTGAAATAAAGATAGCCGCATACAATAGAATCAAACCCACAAATAATTGCAATCCATTAATATAATCACGGGGCTGTAATAGCATCCATACGGGTAATAACGAAGCAATGGCAGCATAGCTAAATAAAATGATAATCCAAACGGCATTGTCTGGCAGTCCAAACACAGTCTCAGGTAATACGATTGGGAACATAGGACCGAGATAGATAAGGGTGTATAGTGCAACAACCCCAATTACCGAAACCCAGCCCAAGCTCATCTGATAGCGATAGATACATTGCCCAATAATAAATGCGACAACTAGTGCTCCCCACACTGGCAAGACAGCTGACGGTGTTTTTATGAGCATATTGGCAATAGCCACACCAAATACGGCATTAACCATTAGCAACAGTAAAAATATCACAACCATCATCAGACTGCGTACGCGTGTACCCATGACCGTACCAGCGATAGAGCCGATAGACTGACCACGATTACGCATACTTGCCCAAATGGCCGACATATCATGAACACCAGCCATAAATATCGTCCCAAACACGACCCAAAGCACAGCTGGTACCCAGCCCCAAATAACTGCGATGGCAGGACCGATGATAGGTGCTGCACCTGCGACAGAGGTGAAGTGATGTCCCCATAGTACATATTTATTGGTAGGTACATAATCTATCCCATCTTTCATCGTATGGGCTGGCGTGGGACGACTATTATCTAACGCCAAGATCTTGGTCGCGATAAATTTCGAATAAAACACATAGCCGCAAAGCATTGCAGCGATTCCAAATATCAATACAATAGCACTATTCATTTTATCTCTCCCTAGATAAGGTAGGAGGATGCAAATTGCATATCCCCCTACCTTTTTTGATCTTATGGTTCTTAATCCTAATTAAGCCTGTCCGACCTAAAGTGTAACGATTAGTATATTTGTTACACAGTAGTATAAACGTAGTCTTAATACAGTTTAGGCAGTGATAGTTGTTAAAATGCAGGCCATACTTCACTTTCGCTACAGTTGCATACAAACGTTATGGCGTTATTTTATTGGTTTAAGATGTTCTCATATAAATATTTGATTATACTGACGCTGGATATGATAAAACACTCAAGAGGAATAAAATGACATACTACTTTGGATTTGTACCATCAGATAAATTAAACAACATGATTAATGAGGCTGAGCGTATCATCATATCAGGCGAAAAAATAGCTTATTATCCCTATCGCAATGATCTCACCCAGCAAATTGCGCGCGAGCTAAACGACAACTTATTGGTTAGCTTGATAGATGTCATTCCAAACCCTGACCGCCAAGTAGCGATGCGCAAAATTGTAAATACTATCGAACGCGCGACAGAGACACTACTCAACGTCCTACTTGGTAAAGACGAAAACAAGAATGTCCTACCAAGTTTTAACTTTTTAAAAGATCAGACGATGTTTATAGATAATGAAGGTACTCGCCGTATTGGTTTTGAATTACCGAAATCTTCTGCAGATACTATCATAGACGGGTTTGATGCGATTACGCCTGACAATGTCGATAAAGACAGATTTAAAACAGCTCTTGAAACCATGAATGAAGAAGCGCTTACGCATTTTATTACTCGATTTACTGAAACGCTTAAGCTTGGCATGATTAAACGCAATTCTATACCGGTCGCCAAAGCAGGTATTGATAAGGGTATGGGTATGGCCCTAAATAAACTATTGCCGCAGCTACCCGATGCTGGATTAAATCGTTTGGCTCGTTTTTACCGTCCTTTTCTTATAAAGATGATTGTCTCCTCGAATAACGAGCAGGAAAAATAAAAAATTGTATTTTAAAACGATAACTCGTTGGGAAAAATAGCGAAAACTTGCTAAAATAAGCAGCACTTTTCATTGAAGGCGCCACTCATGACCCAAATCAGTAACCAAGAAATTGAAAAAACCCTGCGCAACTCAGAGTGCCTTATTAGTAGTATCGAAGTAGCCGCCGCCTATGAGCGCCTTGCTGCCCAGCTCAATCTTCATTATGCTGGCCTAAATCCGATCGTTATGGTAGTTATGAATGGTGGACTGATTCCAGCTGGTCAACTACTGACTCATCTAACATTTTATCATCGTATGCATTATATTCATGCCTCACGTTATCGTAGTAATGAAGGTACCAACGATCTTGATTGGAAATTTAAGCCTGATGTGAGTCTTGAAGGTGAACACGTATTACTAATTGATGATATTTTTGACGAAGGTATTACTCTAAAAGCAATCGTAGAAGAGCTAGGTAAAGAAAAGCCACTTTCTATCGAGTCTTGTGTACTACTTAATAAAGAACATGATCGAAAAGTCGCCGATTTTGATGTAGATTTTGTCGGTATTAATGTCGCTGATCGTTATGTTTATGGCTGCGGTATGGATTTTCATGGTTACTTGCGTCATCTGCCAGGAATTTACGCTATTAAAGAAGACAAACTATAATATCGAATTTTAAATATCCCGTATAGAAAAGCATCCGATTTGGA